>CALAFU010000278.1 GCA_937891325.1 uncultured Candidatus Melainabacteria bacterium
AAGCTTTTGGAGAGTGGTTTGGAAGTCATTATTTCATGTTATGGTGGTAGCAAATAATCATGAAGATGTTTATTTTAAATTTATCAAAATTTCAATTGATGTTTACAGTAGTAACTTCATTGGTTGTGTTGTCACAGGTTTTTGATGAATCAGAAGAAAGCATTTTCATTTTTCAAATTTATATGTTGTTTAACACTTTATCTGTGATTTTATATTTGTTTGGTGATATTGTTGCTGAAGAATATGAAATTGTTGATAAGCAATAAAGTTTAGAAGGAATGTACTAATGGGAAGAAAAGCTAAATATACACCTGAAGAAAGAAAAGAACGTGCTAAAGAGTATCGTAAAAACTATTATAAGAATATGCCTGAAGAAAAGAAAGCAGAATATAGAAAACGTTTTTACGAATATTTGAAAAAGCGTCGGCAGAACCGTACTGAAGAACAGATCGCTAAAGACAAAGAAAAAAGTCATCAGAGTTATAAAAAGTATATTTCTGTTCCAGAAAATCGTGCAAAATCAAATCAGCGAGCAAAAGAGTATTATCAAAGTCATAAAAAAGAAATTTTAGAGAAACAGCGGCAACGTTATGTAAATATGACTTCTAAAGATAAAGATAAAGATAAAGATTAATGCGATTGTTAATGCCGAACGAGTGGACAGCATCATTGTGTTCAAACAAAGTTGTAGTCAACCGTTTAATACAATATCAAAGTTCATCTGAACAATACTTTTTAGATAGTACTAATGAACACTTTAAGAAGATTCTTAAGGTGATTCAAAGTCATTGCTATACATATATTGTTGAATGTTTAAAACAAAATTCTGGTGGTCGTTGTTGCAACGGCAAAAATACGTTTGTTCAAATTTGGGATATGCCAAAATGTCAAACAAGTATTAATTCTATTTGGGTACAAGTTTATACTAAAGGAAGACGTGCATATTATGCCCATGAAGATTGTTTTAAGAGGTCACATATTGCATTCGAAGAGTTGCGTTTCATTACTGATGAATACACAAAAACACGATATATTGTTTTAAAAGAATGTGGTGAAGTTGTTTTGGAGTCTATTTGATTATGGAAAATTATAATTTAAAAGCCGGAGAGCTTCTTGAGCTGGCAGAAGGTGAATATGAGGATTATTTTGTATTCATTAAGCGTGTAGTTTTGAAAGATTTTAATATTCAAGATGAAGCTAAAAGTTATATTGAAGAATGTGGTGATACAATTAATCTTTATGGATTCATAGAGCAGCTTGATGATAAAGGTTTTACAAAAGAAATTGAAGTACATAATTTTTATGTTAGTAACGGTTATGTTGATAATCATCAAGATTTTGATTGGTTCGGTAACTTTAGCGAAGAAGAAGTAAAAGAGCACGTTGATGCGTACTATAATGATGAAGGTGAAATAGTAGAAGATGAAGAAGAGAATTAAGTTTCGAGTTTGGGATAAACGCAATCGAGAATATTGGTCTTTTGATAAAATTGAAGATAAATATGATTGGTTGACGGATGATACTGATTCAACAGAAAAAAACTTTATCATCATTGAGAAAAATACTGGAATGTGTGATTCCTACGGCCATGACATTTATGAGAATGGTTGCGTTGATATTGAAAAGATCGGAATGTGTGTTGTTCGTATGAACAATAAAACAAGCACATGGTCTTTTGTTTTATCAAAAAGAAATAAACCTGATCGTTGGTTCAGTGTTGAAGATGTGAAAGATATGACTAAACGAACTGTAGGGAATATTCATGTTTACGAAAAGAATGTAATCAAACCAGTTGCACGTTGTATTGGTGGTTATGCTTTACGAAAAGATTATATTGAGTATGAACTTGATAGTTTGTTGTCAGACTTAATGGATCATGAAAACGTTGCTGTCAGTCGTAAATTTTTAAAGAAGATCAAAACAAAATTAATGCGTTTAAACGAAAAGAAACATAAATCAAATCGCATGACACGACTTTAACAAGTGTTAAAAATGTTCTTTAATTTGCTATTTTAACTAAAGGTTTTTAAGATGTTTGACCAAAATACAGTTGTTCATTTTGAGAATGAAAATAAAGAAGATATCAAAAAAGTATTAGATGAATTGTTTGCATATGAAGAAACTCTAGAAGACAATTCGAATGTTAAGCTTGATTTGAAAGGAAAAAGTCTTGACACAATTGCTTTTGTTTTGAAAGAAGCACTGAATAATCCTGAATTAAAAAACATTCAGTTGTTAACAAACGTATTGTGTCTGTTGAAGTCATATTTTACATTTGATTCCAGCTTTTTTGAATCTGAAGATATTTATGTTAATAAATCAGTTGAATTGGTTGATTTGAAACGCCGTCTGAAAGATGACATCAATAAAGTTTCACGGCAAGTAGCTATTTATTTTCTGTCAATTTGTAGATCGTTGAACAAGGTTGAATATACTATGCTTGATTCATACAGGCCGTTGCCGAACCTTTACCATACACTCTTCTTGACAACAGATATGGTTACCATTAGCAGCATTTTATGTGATGTTAAAGATGGTTCTTTTTCTGAATGTTCATTGGTTCGAGATGCTAATTTATACTTTAATTCTATTATGAGTAAGTATCGTATTGGCAATGAAATGATGAATGAATTCTTAAGACCAATCTTAAAACAGTTTCAGAAAGAAGACGGTGTAGAAAATGAAAAAGCTGATTAAGTATAATGATCTAATTGAGTATGCTTTAACATATATTTCATCAGTTTGTGAAAACATTGATGGCATGAAGTCATCTGTTCCTGATGATGTTAAAAATGGTTATACACGCGTTCTTGCTAACAACGGTAAACATTCTATCACAATGGTAGTTTCTGATGGTACTGTTGCACAAGTTGCTTCTTCTACTGTTCGTTCTGAATTGACTAGCTTTTTGTCAACATATGGTGTATATTCAAAAGCAGGTACTTTGATTAATGCTAAAGGTGTTTTGAATTTCTTTAACTATTTAGCGTCCTTCATTAGTGGACATGTGTTTACTGTTGTAAATAATGTATCGGGAAACAAGTGTTGTATTTATAAATCAGGTGCAGTTACTGTTTCAGGTGTTGCTAAATTGTCAGAAGAAATCAATTCTGATCCTGAACGCCATGAAGTAATTTTTACGACAACACATAACGAATATAATCTGGCATCTTTAGCTGAAGCTTTGAAGAATGTGACAAGTGTTAAAAGTGTAAATACATTGATTAATTATGCATGTTCATCTTCATCATCTTCATCAAGTTCATCTTGCAGTTGTTCGAGCAGTTCAAGTTGTTGTAGTTCATCTTCTTCATACATTGTCTATATGATGATTTAATAGGTGCAATATGGATATTACATATAGCAACATCACAACAACAATGCTAAATAAGTTGATAGCAATGTGTGCTAATATCAATAATTATGGCAACATTGACGCTTGTTTTAAAGCAGGTTTTTCTGTCAATGTAAAGGTACCTCATACATATACTGCTCCAGGCTCTGGCGGTAGGGTAGAATACGTACCTATTTCAAATTATTCATTGACAGGCAATGCGGTTCCGCAACAAACCGCTGCAAATTTAACAAATGATTATAATGCATTTATTGCAAAATTAGGTTTAAATTTGAATGCAAAATGTACTGTTAACGGTATATTTTATTTGTTAGAAAATATTGTAGAATTTGCTAAAAGCAATATTTTTTTCGCAACTAGCATATATACAGGCAATAAATGGGTTGTTTATATACCTTCTAACGAATCTGTGCGTGTACACAATGCATCTGAACTGTCTGATGATATCGTAAGAGAAAACCCTGTCACTAAAATTATTGAAGAGTATGTAACCGCAATTCGTAATCGTATTCGTGCATACCCAGCTATATATACATTTAAGATTGTAAAGTAGAGGTAGTTTTTATGAAAAAGTTTAATCTGAAATTGGGAAATAACTTTTGTCCTTTTTGTGGAAGTGAATTAACATATAACGATGAATATAAAGTAGTTTATTGCAAAACATGTAAAGAAAATGGACATACTGTTCAGTTTAAATATAAAGATGATCCGCAAGAAGCTTTTGATTATGCCAATACACGTAATGGTGAAAATGAGCTTTTAGAAAAGTTGCAAGACCTTTATGCATACTTAAAACAGTTAGGTATTGAAGGCCAGAATCTTGAAGATATTTCTGTGGCATCTGAAGGTGAATTGCCAAACAATGGTTGGATTATCACTGAAGAAGCTGTTGCATTGCCTTGCGAAGAACCTCATGATGAAATGTATTCGCATTTAGTTACAGACAAAACCATTAATTTATCTGATCGTCAAGAAGTCTGCAATGTCATTCATTGTATTAATGTTACATATGTAATGAAAGTCCTTGACATATACATTCCAAAAAGATATAATGCAAAACAGAAAGAAGTTTTAACAAAGGTTTGCTCAAAGTATCCGAAAGATACTAAAATTGAAGTCGAATATTTGACAGAAGCTAAAGGCAAACAGTTTGAAACTTTTGATGGGTTAAGTGACTTTTTACTATTTTTGGATACAATCTAATGGATATCAAACCAATCACGGAATTTCTTCTTTGGGATAATTGCAATAACAATTGTAAGTTTTGTTTTCAACGGAAGAATCCAAGATTGTTTTCATTAGAGGAACAAGAACAAATTCTTGACAATGTGTTAAGGTTTCTTAATTCAGATGAATATATAAAAGGAAGTCATGTACTCGTTGTTGGCGGTGAACTATTTGATCGTGATCGCGGGTTCATGCTTCCTTTTTTTGAACAGATTATTGAAAAAATGTTGTCTGACGACATTGATATTCTGTATTTGAATACGAATTTGATTTACGATCAAACATATTCAACAATGTTGAAACCTGTTTTAAAAATGTTCGATGCAAATAGTCTGTTTGACAGATTAAAGTTCACAACATCTTTTGATATTGCCGGAAGGTTTAAAACGAAACAGGCACGTTCATTAGTATTGTCAAACCTATTGTTGTTAAAAGATGATTTTCCTAATCTTCGAACTGTTGTTAACATCATCTTAACAAAACAGTTTTGTGAAAGTGTTATCAATGAAAAGTTTGACATCTTTCATTTCATGGAATCGTTTAATGTTAATACAAATCTAATTCCATACATTGTGTTGAATAAAGAGTTGTGTGCTGATAGAGAAACGATATTTGAAGCTTTAAGGAAGATTAATGAACAGCACCCTGAATATATCAGACAATACGTAGATAATATGGATTTGAGACATAAAAGGTATCTGTATGCTTGCTATCCAGATAATTTAAAATTGTGCAGTTGTGATGATTCAGAATGTGGCCATTCTGTAAACTTTAAGAAATATAGCGATGACCATGAAGCATGTTTTGTTTGTGATTTAAAGAGAGTTTTTGATCTATGACTAAAGTAAACACAAATGTAGTAGATTGTGGTGAACATCGTTTTCTACAATTTAATTTATGGAAAGATTGCAATAATAATTGTGAATTTTGTTTTTATCGTGGTCACAAATTGTTATCAAATGAAAAGAAAATTTCATCAATCAATTTTGTTAAAGAAAGATTGTTGGATTTGGAAGAATCTGATTTCTATAATGAAATTGGTTTCATTGGTGGTGAGTTTTTTGATAATCAGATTGAAGATGAATCTGTGAAAAAGGCTTTTTACAAATTATTTGATATTTTAAAAGACAAACGAGAGCGCGGAAAGCTTGACCGTATTTATATTACAACTAATCTGATTTTTGATTCGAACAGATTGTTGAGACCGTTTCTTGACTACTTAAAAGAATTAAATTTATTAGATATCACATTGTTGTGTACTTCATATGATTTGAAGTATCGGTTTCATAATGAAAAAGCATTACAGTTGTGGCAAACCAATATGGTTGAATTGTCAAAAGATTATAACACAATGATTCATACAGAGATTATTGTGACGCAAGCATTTATTGACGCTGTAATGAAGGGAACATTTAATATTGAAGAGTTCTGTGAAAAATACAACACACGTATTGATTATATTGAACCATCTTCAGGGTTTTATTTTTATGATAAAAAAGAGTGTGAGAAGGAAGTTAAAGACTTCTTCCCAAAACGTGAAGATTTCTTAAACTTTATTCAATATACAGCAATTGATAACCATTGGATTGATTTAACAAAATTCTTATCAATGCGCATTCGTTCTGATACGTTATATTGTCATTTAAAAGGACAGTGGCGAAAATTAGAAGGTCGTCGATCTCAATACATTTGTCCAACTTTAGGTTTGTATAATGTGACATATGAGAATGGTTATTGTGATTCAAAAGAGTCAATGGTTGAAGATGTTAATGCATTTTTAGGTAGTGTTTAATGGGAAAAATGGTGCAATATTCGATGTGGTCTAATTGCAGCAATCATTGTGATTTCTGTTTAATTCGTGACCATCATCACTATACGAAAAAAGAGCAGGTTGCTAATATTCGTAGGATTCGCGAAAACATCAAGCATGTTGATTGGCAAAATGAATTTTCATACGGAATTTCTTTATTAGGTGGTGAATTGTATTTCATTACAGATAAAGAAGTGCAAGATGAATTCATGCTGTTAATTAATGATATCATTGATAATATTCTGTTAAAAGTTGATAATGAATTCTGTCGATATTCATCCGTTACAAATGGCTTGTATGATCCAACGTTTCTTTTTCGTGTAATTGATGAAATTAAAAACCGTGCAGGTATTGAAAAGGTTGATATTAACTTTTCATACGATTTGAAATACAGATATCATTCTGAAGAAAGAAGAAAACTTGCTTTAGAAAATATTAACAAATTTCATGACCGATACAACTATCGTGTTGGTGTTCAGATGATTGTTACACAACATTTGATTAATTTATGTAAATCAGGTGAATTTAATGTAGCCGAATTTGTTGAAAAAGAAATTCCTGGTTGTGTGTTGTCATTGTTGTACCCGCACCCTGTTCAGACAGGAAATAAACTCCCAGATTTTTTCTTTAAACGTGAAGATCTGTTTTGGTTTGTCGATTACTTAAGAGAAAATTGTCTTGATACGTATTATAATTTTTTGTATAGTACAAAAAATTCCGGAACTTTTAAATATACAGGGTTCCTTGACAGAACATCTAAAGGATTAAAACACCTTGATCAACAACCAACTTTATCTGATGGTAAAGAAGAGTTAAGTGAATGCGGACATTCTGTTTTGTATAAATGCTATTCTGATAGTAATGACTGTATGTTGTGTGATTTGGAATTACTAGAAGCGGATATTAATTCATGAATACTGAAATGAACAATAGACAGGAATGCCAATTTGAAGTTTGGACTGAATGCAATTCTAAATGTGTCTTTTGTTATTTAAGTACAAATAACATCAAAACTTTAGATGAAATTAAAATCAGGCAAATGAATAAAATCATTGACAGCATGAATGAACCTGATTTTTGCAAAAAGTTTAATAAAGTAGCATTTATTGGTGGTGAATTTTATCAAGGACAATTGGCTAATCCTGAAGTCAAATCCAAATTTATGGAAATGATGGATGTTGCTGCTAAATTGTTGAATGACGGTAAAATTAATGAAGTCTGGACATGTGCAACTTTAACCATTGGCGACCAAAAAGATATGTATGAAGTGTTGAAGAAATTCAATGATATATCAAAAGTTTGGGTGTTGACATCCTATGATACAATTGGAAGATTCCATACACCTAAAATGAAACAAACATGGCTCGACAATATGCAAAAGCTGCGTGATACATATAAAGATATTAAAATCAATATCACATCTATTCTAACAGGTGATTTTATTGATAAATATCTTGAAGGTACTTTAGATTTATGGGAGATTGCTAACAAATATCAGGCTGCTGTTTTCTTGAAACCTGCTTGCCCTATTGACCGTAATGAAAAGTCACAATATACAAAAGAAGAAACGAATCAAATTATTCCAAACTTCTTTCCAACACGTGACAAATTTATTGAATTTCTATATAAATTTAGAATGAATGAACCTGAATTTATGTATGATAAATTGTTCAATATGAAATATCGCAGCGATTATTTGTATAGATTTGAAGAAGGTGAAATGCACTGTTCCCATCGTGTAAAGGAAACACAGCAAGAATTTTATGATAAACAAATTGCCGACAATGTTGTTAATAAATGTGGTCATAGTTCACAATATCAAATCTATTTAGATAGCGAAGAGTGTGCAGTTTGTGATAAAGAAATGATTAAGGAAATGCTAAATGATTGAATCTATTCTAGAAAAAGTAGCGTTTAACAGTGCTGAATTTGCATATTATAAAGAAGCATTAAAGAGTTATAATGCAAAAGAACTGATGTCTGAACGTGATTATGTATCTGTAGACGAAACTTTAAAAAAGTTTTTACCTTGTCAAATTAATGATGATTATCATTTCACATTTTCTACTACAGCAACAGATTTAATTAAACAGTTGTTTGCAAAATATGTTGATGATGAAACTTTAGTTTTGACAACAAATAGCGAACATCCAAAAGTTCAAGAAATTCTAAAGAAATGTAAAAATGTTGTTAAGGCTTTTGATAAAGAAACATTGCAGCAGTTTACAGTAGACAAGAAATATAAACGTGTTTTTATTTATATGATTGGTACAATGTGTGCAACAGGTCATATTGTATATGATCAAGAATTTGAATCAATCATTGAACGTGCGAAAGCGTCAGGAAAAGAAGTAATTACAGTTATTGATGCCGTTCAGGAATTGTTTTTGTTATATCGTGATTATAATAAATTCGATTATGTTATTGGAACAGCTCATGCCTTAATCCCAGAATACAACGTTGGATTGTTACTATCAAAAGATAATTCAATTGGGAAACCTTTAGCAATTGCTCAACCTTTTGTTACAATGCTGAATTGGTTGTTGAAACGAAAAGAGTATCTTTATCAATTTAATACCTATATGAGTATGGAATTTGGAAATACTCGCAACACTCAATTTCATTTTGATTTTGGTATTAGTCACCTGTTTTTTATTAAAACTAGAAATGGTGAATTTAATCAAATGCAGGAAGAAGACACTGTAAGAGATAATATTGATAATGTTGGCGTACTGTTTAGAGGTTGTTGGTCTGTTGTAGATAAAAACAATTTTAACAATCTTTTTCAAACAACAAAATTTATTGTTGATGGGAATTTATAATCAAATTTTTATATAAAATCATATAAATATCACTTGTATTTTCCTTAAAAAGATGATATTATAAAATAAGTAAGTTAAGGATTATCTGAATGATAACATTGAAAATTAAATATATTGCAGAAAGGGCATCTGATAATCAGGTGATAGCTGATTATCAGATGCAGTATAATAATCTTCTGCATTTATTCTATAATAGATTAAAGGATGGTACATCTGAAACAAAATGTAAACATTTACAATTCAATAACCTTGATTTAATGAAATCTTGGTTTAGACAATCTTGTGTGAAAGATGCTTCATTCTTGTTAAAGAAGAATGAGGAAACAATCTTATTTGGTGGAAAGTATCTTTTTGAACAAAGATTTAGACATAACATTTCAAAGGAAGAATTTAAAGAAAGAAGATTAGTTCCATTGTGTTCAATTGGTGAAGGCAGATGTAATGGAAATAGATTCTTCAGATTGTCTGAAGATTGTTATTCAGTCATATTTAGTCCTATGTTAAAACAAAAGACGAAGTTAAAACTCATTGGTGTTGGTAATAGGATTAAAGTATTAAAGAAATTATATATTCACCAACAATTAAAAGATACACCAATTACTTATAAATTGGATAAGAAATTTGTATATATCTCATTTGATGAATCTATCTTACGAGATAAGATTGTTAAACCAATATCCAACAGAATATTTTCCATAGATATGAATCCCAATTACATCGGATGGTCAGTCGTAGACTTGAAAGAATCTGATGAATTCAAGGTTGTGAATTCAGGTGTAATATCACTGAAAAATATCAACGATGTTGAGTTCAAATTTAAGAAATTAAAATTACCTTCAACATCCACAGAAAGAAAACATCTGAACAATAAACGCAACTATGAAACATTGGAAGTATCAAAGTTTCTTGTCGATATATCTAAACATTATCATTGTGAGTGTTTTGCTATTGAAGATTTGGTTATCAAATCCAAGGATAATTATCAAGGAAAGAATTTCAATAGACTTATAAACAATAATTGGAATAGAAATAAACTAGTCAATAACTTAAGAAAAAGATGTAATATATTCGGTATTAAATTTGTAGAAATATCTCCACAATATTCATCTGTTATAGGCAATTTAGTTTACAGGGAATTAAGATTACCTGATATGGTTTTATCTTCTATTGAGATCAGTAGAAGATGCTATGAATTTAATCTTCAATACATAAAGAAGATTAAAGCTAAAACGAAGAATGTGATCTTTCCAGATTTAACAGAATTACTATTAGACAAAGTAAAACACTCGTTGGAAGAAGTAAAGTGCTTTGTGGATTTTGTGAGTTGGAAACAGATTCATTCAGAGTTAAAGAAATCTAAACTTAGATATAGATTTCCTCTTGACGAAAGAGTCTTTAAGACTAAAACCTTAAGGTTTATTAATGTTTTTATATGATTTTAATGAATTTTAATATTTTAGGTGTTTAATGAAATTAATTGCTAATTGGTTGAACAGTTTCAACTACTCAAAAGAAGAGCTTGCTAAATTGACTAGCATACGTGATTCTGAACAAATTGTTGAAGATAATTTTGAAGAAGAAAAAAATAGAACTTTTTCTATGCTTCCATTCAATAGCTTTACGCATAAAGAATTATCAGTGGATACGTGTGCTACAAACATTATAAATAAATTGTTTGATAAATATGTTGACGATGATACTTTAGTTATTACTACAGGTAGTGAACATCATTCTGTTAAAAATAATTTTAAGAAATGCAAGAATTTAATTCATTTTGTTTGTCGAGGTGAGATTCGTAAAGATATAGACATTATAAAAGAAATCAAACCTTTTAAAAAGGTATTCATTTATATGATTGCTTTAAGCGTTGGTGATACACATTATTTAAACAATTGTATTATTGAATGGTTGCAACAAATTTTAAAAGAAAACAATAAACAGTTTGTTACTGTATTGGATGCTGTTCAAGAACTATTTCTATTGCCACGTGACTACTCTATTTATGATTATGTAGTAGGTACTTCACATGCTTTGATTCCAAATTATGATATGGGTATGTTATTTGGTAAATCAGACTTTTCTTATAAAGCAGGAAATTGGTTGAAAGATTTTAACGATTGCATGTCAATTTTATTAAGAAATAGAGACAAACTCTATCAATTAAATGTAATTATGAGGCAGCATTTTGCTAAATTTACAACATTTGATAAAGACTTAATTGATTCAAGTCGAGCGCCATACGTTTATAATTTATGTGACTATAAAAAACGTTTAGAAGGGTTAAATGATGTAGATTATGAGCACGGGGCAATTGTCCCGGGTGATTATACACCTGTAACTTTTCGAGCCTGTCCTTTCCTTGCACATCAAGAAAAGTTTATAGATAGGATACAACAAATAGACAATATTCTTGAAATAGATATTGGCAATTAAAAACAAAGGCTGGAATTAAAATTTCCAGCCTTTACTACTAAACAGTTGCTTTATTGATGTTGACCATTCTTTGTTGTTGGTCTGTTGTTCGATATAGTTGTTTATCAAACCAATCAAGACCTTCAATATTGTTTGGAACGATTGCAAATTTTAAATCATCTTTAAATTTAATTGAGTTATCTTCAATAAAAGGTTTGAACATGTCTTTTACACAAACAAATGAACAATTCTTTAAAAGATAGTTTCTCAATTCAGAATATATTCCAAAAGCATCGAGATGATCTAAACGAAGTAAAGTTTCATTGATTTTATTGTAGTCTTCTTCGTTTATTGTTGACATTGCACAACCACAAACGATCCTCGATTGTTGTGTTGAATCATAACTTAATTGATTGACTGTAAGTATAACTAAATGTGTTTTATCAAAAAACACTCGCATCCTGACAAAACTAAACACGCCTTTATTTTCGACATCGTTTTCAGCATGGAATGAGAATTCCTTCAAATCATCTTTATTCCATTCATCACCTTTAACATATTGAGAAATATAGCTAAAATCTTCTTTAGCATATTTCATGTGCTTTTCTTCTAAAGGATGCCCATAGCTTTCTTTCATTAATTGCAAAAACAATTCAGTAAACGTTTTCATTAAGTTGTACCTGTTTTTTATTTGTTTAAATTAAGAACGTTAAATTTTGTGCTATAATTAGATTCGTAAACAGATAGTCATTGTTGGATTTACTTCTTAAAAGTTGCAAAACAAAAATATATTTGTTTTGCAACTTTGATTTGTTCTAAAATAAGCTGTACGAAACTTGTTTATCTAATCTGTTTGTTAAATAAAAATTAAGGAAACAAACAATGGGTGTCCATTACTATCTTGATGAAATTCAAGAAATCAAAAAACTAATTTATAATGAAATAAAAAAGAAAGGTGTTGAAATCGATAAAGATCTCTACTTCAATGAATATCCTTTGAAGATTAGAGAAATCGAAACAGCATCAAAAGAGGAAAAACCATACTTTAACTTTTTTAAAGTGCCTATTGAACCCAAAAACTTTGTGTTCGGAGGTGGCGTTTCTTCTGTAATGGGTGAAATTTATTTTTCTTTCAACATAAAAGATATTCTAACAATTGAAAAACCCTTACTTAAAATAGGTGATCAAGTTTGGGGTTATCGTGGTTTAGAAACTGTCGATAAATCGTATGTGGTTGAAAAACAAGTTTCTTCCATAGATTATAGTTTTATTAAGGCTCAACCAACATGTACAGAGCAAGTTTGGGGGCCAAATAAAACTTTAGATGACTTTCAATTCTCAACTGACGTTTAATTTTAAGGAATTTACAAATGTCTACAATTATTTATAACAACGTAGAATATAATCAAATCTTTATCGACCCATCTAAAACTGTTGCCGGTGACGGGTCAACACCAGAAAATGCATTGTTTGATTTTCCAACAACATTGGCTGACAATACTTGTTATGTCATTAGACGTACAAATGAAAGTCCTAATACTTTACCACAAATTCCTAACGGAACTTACGATTTTAAAAATTTGATGATTTGTGGTATGCCTAAAGAAACAGATTTATTGTACAAGTATATGAATCAGTTGGAAAAAGATGCTTGGGGTAAAGACAATTTTGACTATGCAATGTGTCGTGTCAACAACACAACGGCCAACCAACCAGCTGTTACTCTAACAGCCGTCAATGATTTTATTGTCAATCGTTGTTATTTGTTCAGAGATGAAAGCGATTTGTCTAACGACAATGTTAAAGAATTTGCCTTTGACGTGACAAACGCTGATGCTTGCACCAAATTTGACAATTGCAAATTTGGGTTTTTAGGCGATAATTTTGATGATGACGCATGGTTAAGTAGTCATTCTGCACCAAACAATAAAAATCGTGCCTATTTTCTACATGCAAGCGATACACAGGCAGTTTCCATCTCAAATTGTGTTTTTAACGCTGCTTCAGATTATAACAGTTTAAACGGCACTTATCGTTCCTGTTTGTTGACTGTGGAAGGAACACAAAATATAAACATTTGCAATAATATATTTAATATTTGCAGTAAATCTAATGCTGCTTCAAGTGCATCACATGATTGTTGTTCATATTTATATGGAAACGTTTGTCGTAATGTAAATATGTCTAACAATGTTTTCAATATGATTGATTATGGCAACATTTACTGTCCACACTTTTCAATATGTTTTTTCATGCCTGAAAATGATTATACAACTAATTTTATAGTTGATAATACAAAAGTGAATTATAAACAAATGAAAGACAATGTTGCTTCGTGTGTCCAAGGTTCAATTTTATTTGATTTTGAAAACTTAACTCACTATTCAATTACAAACTTTGATTTAGATTTTTCTAATTCACCATACTTTGGTTTATATAAAGACTTATTAATTAGTTGTAAGTATTCAAGAAGCCCAAATAATAAGATTGACAATATTTCTATAAAATATAATACATCTTCAAAAGTAGGTTATAATAATAATAATAATAACAACGATTTTGGAAGTTTAGCAATTTTATGTGATTCTGTAATGGGCAGCACGGGTTCAGAGCAATATACACCTATTTATACACCAACCATTTGTAAAGCTACAAACATTTCTGTTTTAAGAGGTTATGGCGCCGCATTGTATTCAACAGGTGCTTGTATTGAAGCGAATATAATTCGTGGATTGATTTATCTTTATAGTCGAAATTACTTTAAAGCTAACAAAGTAATCAACCCAAAGGGTAACTATAGGGTTATTGATATGTCTAGCGTTGCATGCTGCAGTACTGTATCAATTGATACACTTGAAGTTGTTAAAGATGATGCAACATATCCGTATGACTCTTCAATAGAACAGATCGTATTTTACAATCTTGAATATGGTGCAACAAACAATGTTTTCATTAATCATTGTAATGCATTACCGTTCAATCTATCAATGTCAACGAACAAAAATAGTAATGCTCGTGAAACTTCATGGGTTGCTAATGATTACAATGGTTTGTTTATTGCCCGTAACCTTTCAGCTTCAGCTAAATCATGGGGTGTTACAAGAGCTGGTACTACTGCTAAAGCATCTTTTAAGATGGAAACAACCGTCAATGATACAAACAACGAATTGACATTAGGTTGCAATCCTTGCACTGGCTTTATTTTGACCCCGTCTGAAACAGGTGCAAAAACAATTACAGCGTATTTTGGTTCATCTAATTCTTATACTTCTTTTGCAGGTAT
>CALAFU010000279.1 GCA_937891325.1 uncultured Candidatus Melainabacteria bacterium
AGCCATTCAGCTTTTTCTTGATCCAAAAGTGCCAAATTAGCAGCAAGTGAAGAGTTACCATCGTCAACAAGTTTATGATATAAGTTTAGAATGTGTTGATGTTGAAAAGGTTTTAAAGGATCTTCAGTTTTGAGTAACTTTTCACGATTTGAGGGATCAACGTATTTGCAGACGTTGTATAAAATGTCTTGGAGTACATTAAATTCCTTGCTATTAATATCTTTATGTGTATATTCAAAACGTCTGTTTAAAATTTGAAACAGTTTGTGTTTTTCACCACGAAAGTTTTTCAAGTCATCAATATCTTCTTGAGAGACAGCTTCTTTAATACCAAAAAGAGTTTCAAATTTCGTAGACATTTTGTGATACCTATTAATGTTATACGCAGATATTTAAAGAACCGTAGTGCTCGATTTTAAAGTTCTTTTTGTGTGACAACAGGTGGTTGATATGGCAAACAATATCGTTTCTATTTCAGTATATATTAATGGAATTCTACTTGATGATGTAAATTCAGTAGTTTATAAAATATTTATTGAAGAATCAATCAGTAACGAATTCCCAAAATTAGAAATGCATGTTGGTTTACGTGATGATTTTTTAAAGAGCCATCCTGTTACAGACGGATCAGCAATTCGCATTGAATTGCGTAAAGGTAGTAATATTAAAGTTTGTAACTTTAGAGTATTTCATTATCAAGCAATGTCATCACCTTTAGGTGGTACTTTAGAATATCAGATTGTTGGGTATCATGAAGCGTTGTGGTATTTGTCGAAGCTTGAAGATGAAGCATATAATATGACTTCTGAATGCGCGTTTAACCGTATCGCAGATAGAACAAATCTAGGTTTTGATTCAGATCAGACAAATGATTCAATGGTTTGGTTTACTGTTGAAGGTAATCGTTTAAACTTTATGCGAGAAATGTGTTTACATGCATGGGCAAATAAATTTTCAGTTTATGCATGGTGGGTAAGCAAGACTGGTGTTTTAAATTTTAAGAATTTAGTTAGTCGTGTACAACAAAAATCAAAATATGTTTTTGCTGAATCAAATGACGTTTTGAATGATTTAAAAGCAGGAAGTCAACCTGTTACAAATGTAACATATACAATGGAATCAGCTATAAACAATTTTAGATTCGGGTATGGAAATAATTTAACGTTTTTTGATACGGATAATGTAAAAAATAGAATTTTGTATCCACGTGAATTTCAGACGAACGTTCAGTCATTGAATATTTCAAAAGTTGGTCAGAATCAGAGCTGGATATCAAGTGGGTTGTCATCAGAGAATGTCCATCCAAATTATAAACGTGCAGAAGTTCAAAATAAACGTGGGTTAGCGTTATGGTCAACTGTTGTTACTTGTATTGATCAATATTGTGTTGATATTGATGTAGGAGATTGTGTTGAATTTTTGTTTAGAGTTGATGGTAAAGAAGATGCAATGTTGTATTCAGGAAACTATATTGTTTCAGGCGTTGGTTTTTTGATTGATTCTTTAGATTCACCAGTTCAACAAATCACTTTAGTGCGTCAAGGTATATCTGTACCTGTATTTGATGCTACAACAGGTGAACAGCCTTTTTCAAATTCACAGTTTGATCAGAATGTTTTGGGGCAACACTAATGTTATTAAAAGAGCCAATATCACAAACAGATAAAATATATGTTGGGGTAGTTGTAGATAATAAAGATCCATCACGTATGCAACGGGTCCGCGTAAAGTTGCCTCAACACCCATCAAATTTAGAAAATAAAGATATTCCGTGGTCAGTGCCTGAAAAAACAGGTATGTTTGGTAGTGGAAACGGATTAGGGACTTTAGCTGTACCTGTTGAAGGTTCTTTTGTATCTGTTAGAATGTGTCCAGATCAATATTCAACTGTATATACTCAAATACAGACAGTTACTGATTCAGATATTTCTAGCGGTTATCCGAATGCATATGGTTTTAAAGATGCAAATGGAAACCGGTTAAGTATGGATCTCGTTAATAATTTGTTAAAGATTTTGATGAAAAGTGAAATTCAAATTTCACAGTCTGGTGATGTCAAAATTAAATTAGATGGAAATTTGCATTTATATTGTAAAGGTTTGTTTATGCAAGCTGGTGACATAAATATTACATCAGATGATATTACAACAAACGCACCTGTACATGCTGCTTCACTAGATACATATTCTGTTACAACAATAAACTTGTCAGCAAGTGCAGCAAGTGTTCGAGGAAGTTTTCAAGGAAGTTTGAAAGGTGGAAGTAGCTTTTCGTCTATTGCAACAGGTATTCAAGGTGATTATCCAGAAGTAATTTGTCCGAAGCCGGTTGTAGATGATCCAACAGCACCTGATTTAGATTATTGAGATGTTTTAAAATGGCCAATGTTTCAGAAATAACCAATCTGCCGTATTATGAAGAGAAAAGTGATTTAGAGTACACATCTGTAGATGAAGAAGTGTATGGCGAATTTGTTAAAGATATAAATGGTGCTATAGACACTGATGGAAAGTATAAATTTCCAATTTATGAAAAAAGCGGTGATTTTGACAAAGCGAATTCAGATTTAACTGTTATTGATGGGTATTATTACTATTTACGTCCATTTCCTGTTGAGGGTGTATATGTTTTAGAAATCTATAGAAGAAATGACGAATATAAAGAGTTAGAAGCGCAAATAGCAAATTATAAAGAGATTTTTGAACAAGGTGGAGATCTTGAAAGTAATTACGTATCTAATCGAAATAATATTGTGAATAAAAAAGATGTTCGTGGAAAAACATTACTTGAGTGGAATTCACAGTTTCTTTCATCAAAAGATTATTTAATTGAGCATTTAACAAATAGTTCAAGTTATTTGGATTCTGTAGACAAGTCAAACAACCTTGATGCATTTAATGAAATGCAAGATGTGTTAAATGATGAAAAATCAACACAAACACAAAAAGATGCTGCAAGAAAAAAATATAATGATGCAGTAAATGAATATCATAATAAATTGTTAAATTTAAAAACAAAATTAGATTTATATTCAAATTATTTGTCATTGTATAATGTTTTATTTACAGATACGAAACATGTTACGCCAAATACTGATACAGCAATTGTTGAAAAAAAGAAACAGGAGTATAAACAATTCGAATCAGAATTTAAAGATGATTGTTTGTATTTAACAAAATGTTCGTCACCGTTGATTTGGGTTGCTGAATTGAAAAATGAATCACCTGATAAATTAACCGATTTTAATGGTAGTAGAAGCAATGTTCAATCAGGTGTATCAAATCTTTATGATGTGGATACAAAATTTTATGATCAAAAAACATCATATGAAAAAGAAAGACCTAAATATGAAGAAGCAAAGAAAAAGATAGAAAAGTATGGTGCTTCAAGTAAGGATAAAAAATTTTTAGCATACAAATTTATAAATCGTAAAGAAAGTTTAGCAGATTTATACGGTTTGTATAGAAATGTTACTGTTGATGGAAAT
>CALAFU010000280.1 GCA_937891325.1 uncultured Candidatus Melainabacteria bacterium
TCTGTGAACATATATGGATTTATACCATTTATTGGTGTCATTAAATTTAAATCTCCAAATTAATCTCTCGTATTTATATAAAGTATTTTGGAAGAAAAAAATTGCCTTTTACAGAAATGACATGTTAAAACATGTTAACAATATAAAAATAAGGCGCTTGCGGTGTTCCGCAAGCGCCTTATAAAATTATTAATTATCTTTTTCTCTTAAATAAAATTTCTTTCGTTTTTCTTCCAAACGTTTTTGACCATATCCGTAGAAGGCATAAATCAGAACGCCACCTACAAGCCAAGCAACAAACCATATAGAAGATGTTTTTAGTGAAGTCATTGAATATAACATCAAGCCACCGCTCATTACGATACCCAAAATTGGGAATAATGGGACACAAGGAACTTTGAACGCTCTTGGTTTATCTGGTTCTGTTTTTCTCAAAATCATTACCGCAGCACATACGATTATGAACGACAAGAAAGTACCAAAGTTGCAAAGTTCTGCTGAAATTTTTAAATCCATTACCAATGAACCTAAAATAACTACGATTGCAGATAACCAAGTTAATACATAAGGTGTTCTATTGTGTCTGTGAACTCGTCTTAGTCCTTTTGGAATAAATCTATCTCTGCTGATTGCGTATAAAATACGTGTTGTACCTAATTGGTAAACTAACAATACAGAAGTTAAACCTGCCAACGCTCCTACTGAAATAAGCCCTGCAAGTTTATTGTGACCTACAAATCTCATTGCTGATGCGATTGGAGCTTGGATATCAATTGCTTGATAATTTACCATACCTGTTAAAACTAAGGCTGCTGATACATATAGAACTGTACACAAGAACAATGTACCTAAAATACCGATTGGTAAATCTCTTTGCGGATTTTTAGTTTCTTCTGCCGCAGTTGAAATTGCATCAAAACCAATGTATGCAAAGAAAATTATGAAGGCTCCCATAAATATACCTTCAAAACCATTCGGAGCAAATGGTGTCCAATTTTCAGGTTTTACGTAGAAAGAGCCTACGATAATGAACGACATAATTATAAATAAGTTTACGCCAACCATGATTGTCGCAACTTTTGTTGATTCTTTAACCCCTTTAACCAATAACAATGTAAGAATTAATACAATCGCAATTGCAGGAACATTGATTGATACCGGAATTACACCAAACAAATAAGGCATAACATCGTGTGGATTTAAACCTTCTTTTGAACAAATAGCCAAAGAGGTTCTGTAATCATTAATCAACCAAATTGGAGGATTTACAAGCCAATTTGGAAGAACATGTTCAAAACCTTTCAACAATTGCATAAAATATCCTGTCCAAGCACTTGCAACAGTGATATTACCGATGGCATATTCAAGCATTAAAATCCAACCTACCATCCATGCCATAAATTCGCCCATTGTTGCGTAAGTATATGTATAAGCACTACCCGCAACGGGAATCATTGAAGCAAATTCACTATAACAAAGTGCTGAAAATACGCAAGCAATTGCAGCGATTACCATTGAAATAGTAAGTGATGGACCTGCAGCAACTCCGCCGTCACCGCCTTGTGCTGCAATACCGATAATTGTAAAAATACCTGTACCGACAACCGCACCAATACCCAAAATAATTAGGTCAAATGCATTTAAGGTTTTCTTTAACTCTGAATGTTTACTCGCTGAAATCAATTCATCAGCGCTTTTTATAGTAAACATCTGCTTGAATACAGTCGATATTTTATCTTTTAGTGTTAAATTATTAGCCATTATTTTGTTCTTTCAATCTTGTTTTTTCTATTGCTTTTAGTTTAATTTCAAGCATTTTAGCTTCTTTTTTACGATTTTTCTTATATCCGTAATGGAAGTATATTAATGCGCTTAACCCAATCCATATTGGGAATAAAATTGCTGACATAATGCTTGCTGAAGTAATTAAGAAATAAATCATCAAGCCTGACAAGCAGAAAATACCCATTAATGGGAACCAAGGTGAGAATGGAACCTTAAATGGACGTTTTCTATTTGGGTCAACTTTTCTTAATATTAATACTGCAACGCAAACAATGATAAATGATGTGAATGCACCATAGTTACAAAGTTCTGCGGCTGCGTTTAAGTCTAATGATAAAACTCCAAGTATTGAAATGAATGCAACTGTGTATGTTAAAAGGTTTGGAGTTCTTGTTTTTCTGTTCAATTTTCTAAAAATTGAAGGTAAGAAGTTATCACGGCTCATTGCATATAAAATACGAGTTGTAGCCATTAACATTACAAGTAAAACAGATGTTAGACCTGCAAGAGAGCCAACAGCAATAATTCTAGCAACTAAATCCTGATGAACCATATTCATAACGAATACCATTGGCGCTTTCAAAAATTCTTGAGGAATTGCAACACCACTTGTAGGTTGCATACCCGTCAAAACTAAAGCTACTGATACATAAACAATAGTTGTAACAGCTAATGAACCGATAATACCGATTGGCAAATCTCTTTGTGGATTCTTACACTCTTCAGCTGTTGTTGCCAAAGCATCAAAACCGATGTATGCGAAGAAAATAATAAATGCACCGTTACAAATACCATTCAAACCGTTCGGAGCGAATGGAACCCAATTGTTAGGATTAACATAAAAAGCACCAACAACAACGAAGGTTGCAATTACTGCCAACTTAATAACTACCATAATTGTAGCCATAATTGTTGAATCTTTTGTACCGCTTTTTAAAATCCAAGCAATAATTATAATAATTAAGATTGCTGGTAAATTTATTGAAATAGGAATACCAAAAATATGAGGCATCACACTATTTGCGCTATCACCCAATAATGCAACTGTTGAGCGATAATCTGATATTAACCAAATTGGTGGATTTGTAAGTAAGGCTGGCAAATGACCTTCAAACCCTTTCATAAATTGAACAAAGTAATTAGACCACGCGCAAGCAACTCCGATAAAGCCAATTCCGTATTCTAACATTAATACGCAACCAACCATCCACGCCATAAATTCACCTAAAGTTGCAAAGGTATAGACATAAGCACCACCCGCAACAGGTAACATTGCCGCAAATTCGCAATAACAAAGTGCTGAGAATATACAAGCAAACGCTGCAATAATCATTGATAAGACTAATGCAGGTCCTGCCCCTGTTCCTGGAGTTGCAGCTGCGATACCTACAACAGCAAAAATACCAGAACCGATAAGAATACCAATTCCAAGTATAATCAAATCCATTGCATTTAAGGTTTTCTTTAAACCGTTACGCTTCGCGTCCTTAATCATTTCATCAGGATTTTTTCTTCTAACTAATTTCATCAATCCTGAAGGTGAAAAATTAAATCTAAATTCTTTTTTTGTTGCCATTTTCCTATAATTTCTTTATCTGTAGTCGCTTGGGGCTATTTACAAAGAGGGAAGCCCATTTTTTCTCTTTGTTGAACATATAATTTGGCTACTTTTGAAGCCATTGTTCTGATACGGTTAATGAAGTTGTTACGTTCGTCCTTACTGATAACACCTCTTGCATCTAGTAAGTTGAAGGTATGAGAACATTTTAAAACGTAGTCATAAGCAGGCAATACAAGCTCTGACTCAACGCAGTTATCTACTTCACCTTGGAACAAATCAAACATTTTGAATAATGACTCTGCATTTGAAACTTCAAAATTATATTTTGATTGTTCTACTTCGTTTTGCATGAAAATTTCACCGTAATTGTAATTTTCATTCCATTTGATATCTTTAAAGTGTTGAACATTTTGTAGATACATTGCAATACGTTCTACACCGTAAGTCAATTCTAATGCGACAGGTTTAACTTCTAAACCGCCAACTTGTTGAAAGTATGTAAATTGAGTAATTTCCATACCATCAAGCCAAACTTCCCAGCCTACACCGGCAGCACCTAAAGTTGGAGATTCCCAATTGTCTTCAACAAAACGAACATCGTGTTTTGTCAAATCAATACCAATAGCTTCCAAACTCTTTAAGTAAAGTTCTTGAGCATCTTTTGGTGTTGGTTTCATAATAACTTGGAATTGATAGTAATGTCCAAGCCTGTTAGGGTTTTCACCATATCTTGCATCTGTTGGTCTTCTGCAAGGTTCAACCATTGCAGTATGCCAAGGTTCTGGGCCTAAAGCCTTTAAGAAGGTTGCAGGGTTCATTGTAGAAGCCCCTTTTTCAATATCATAAGGTTGTTGAATAATACAACCTTGATCTGCCCAATATTTTTGTAAGTTAAAAATTAATTCTTGAAAATTCAATGCCATTTTGTGTTTCCGACTTTCCAACTATTGTAACTTGTTCATTATAGGCAAAAGCAAGCCAAAAATCAAGAACGAATTGCATAATTATTAATTTATTGACATATTAGAGAAATTGGGGCAAACTAAAATTGTGAGGTAATCAAAATGGCAGACAAAATTATTATTTTTTCAGGAAAACAATATTCAGGAAAAGACACTCTAGCAAAGATTTTGCTAGAAAATATGCCTGATTACCACAGATGCGCAATGGGCGACATCATTAAACTTGAATACGGTCGCGAGCATAATTTAACTTACGAAGAAATTGAAAAGAACAAGGCAAAATATCGTCAAGGCTTAATAAATTTAGGCAATTGGGGTAGAAGCCAAAGCAATGATTATTGGTTAAAGAAAATTATTGCAGAAGAAGGCAACATAATGGTTACAGACGTTAGAGTTCCGTTTGAATACGAAACCTTCAAAAAAGCTGGCGCAACCTCAATTAGAATTGAATGTCCTCGCGAAATTAGAGCTACAAGAGGTGAATTAGTTGGAGAAGACGACATCACAGAAACAGGTTTAGATAATGTTCTTGATTGGGATTACGTAATTTACAACGATTCTGACCTTGAAAGTTTACATAAAAAAGCAGAAGAATTAATAGGAAAATTAAAATGATGAAATATTTTACGGGCTCGTTTATAGTAACTGTTGTAGGCATAATTCTTGCTTACTTTTGGGGTGAACACGTACACTCTGGAACAGGTTTTTTATGTGTATTTATCGCCCTTATTTTAGGTATTTTAGAAGTAAGTTTGTCTTTTGATAACGCAGTTGTAAACGCTGTAAAATTGGAAAAAATGGAGCATATTTGGCAACATCGTTTCTTAACTTGGGGTATTATAATTGCCGTTTTCGGTATGAGATTTTTATTTCCACTACTTGTAGTTGCAATCTTTGCAAAATTAAGCATTTTAAAAGTTGCAACAATAGCATTAACTGATTCGAACCAATATGCGCATTATCTACATCAAACTCACGCACCAATCGTAGCCTTTGGCGGAGCATTTTTGGCAATGCTATTCTTTGCGTACATGTTTAACTGCGAAAAAGAAGTTCATTGGATAAAATGTGTAGAAAAATATTGCTCACATTTAGGCAATATAAAAGGTTTAGAGACAATTCTAACTTTGATTTTAGTCCTTATAACACATCATTACGTACCCGTTGAATACAAAGCATCAGTACTTTCATCTGGTGTAATTGGTGTTGTAGTTTATTTACTTATCGACGGTGTAACTCATTGGCTTGAAAAACACGAAGCACAACGCGCAAAAGAGCTTGCACAAGTTGCAAAAGGTGGCGGACTTGTTGCATTTTTATATTTAGAATTAATTGATGCATCGTTCTCACTTGACGGTGTTCTTGGTGCTTTTGCATTGAGTCAAGACATTTTAATCATTACAATTGGTTTATCAATCGGCGCAATGTTTGTACGTTCTTTAACAATTATGCTTGTTGAAAAGAAAACTTTAGACCAATATATTTACTTAGAACAAGGTGCTCATTGGGCAATTGGG
>CALAFU010000281.1 GCA_937891325.1 uncultured Candidatus Melainabacteria bacterium
TTGTGCCTTTGCAAGTTCTGACAAGACTCTAATAACTTCGCTATCTTCAAGACTTTCTGCTGAATCTGGAAAATAATCGCAAGCCCAGCCAACAGTCCAAACCTCAGGTAGAACGATTACGTCAGTTTCTGGCTTTGCGTTGTTGTTTATTAAATCCCTAATTTTTGTGATATTTTGTTTTTTATCCCCAAGCACAGATGACATTTGAATTGCCATCACGTTAAGTTTTTTTGTCATTTTTGTTTTTTGTATGCCTCTTTAAAAGCTTCAGGAGCTCTTCTTTCCAAGTCTAGTAGCGCCTCTTTAAGTTGTTGTTTTACTCTAATATCTTCTTCAACATCTGCATTTTCAGAGATGTAAATAGGTTCGCCGTATAAGATTACAATTTTTGTAAAGCCCATTGGTATTTGGAATTTATCCCAAGTCGGTAATTTTAACATACTCTTGTTTGGAGAGTACCAAGTCATTGGAATTATTGCAGCGCCTGTCTTTTTAGCAACCTTGATAACTCCGTTTTTAACTTCATGATATGGTCCAGCTGGACCGTCAACCATAATCGCAACATTTTGACCTTCTTTTAAGCGTTCAATCATTTGCAAAGTTGCTTGCATACCGCCTTTACGACGTTCTCCTTTATTGTCTTTTGAACCTCTGACAGTGTTAAAGCCCCATTTATGTACAACTCTTGCAATAATCTCGCCGTCATCAGAACGGCTAATTAAGATGTTTACATTCTTTCTTTTTTCAAAAGGAATTCCGTGTAAACTGCATTGTTGAGCATGCCACATCGCGAAAACGACGTTGTGTTCTTGTTCAGGGTAGTTTACGTTTCTAATTTCAATCATTCTTTCAAGAATTCTGAATAGTTTGTAAACTGCGTCAGATGCAAATCCTACGGCTTTTTTATTGTCGATGTGTAATGCTTTTAAGATATCCATACTTGTATTATACTATAAAATTTAATTAATAGTGCTTTCGTTTACGTTTGGAATACGAATACAGAATTCTGTACCTTGACCTTCCTCACTATTAACGGTAATTTCACCACCATGTGATTTTGTGATTTGTTGTGCTAAATATAATCCTAAACCTGTTCCAATTTTGCGGAATTTTTTAGCTGTTGAATAATATTTTTTAAATACCATTTCAAGGTCTTCTTTGGAAATACCTTTACCGTGGTCAATTACAGAAATATTTACATCGGTTGCCGTTTTTACAACCTTGATGTCAATATTTTTGTCTGTGTCACTATGTACAATTGCGTTTTGAATTAAGTTTTTAATTACACGTTTTAACTGCATTTTGTCTGCTGTAATTGTAATATTTTCGTACTCTTTGAACTTAATCTTCATGTTACTTTTTTCAGCAATTGTGTTCATCTCTGTAACAATTTCTCGAATGAAAGGATTAATTTCAAAGGTTTCAAGATATAGAACAACCCCGTTTTCCTTAATTTTGTACGTTTCAAGCAGAACTTGTACAAGTTCAATCAACTCTTGATTTGAAACTTGCATGTTTTTTATTGCTTCTTTTTGTTTGTCTGTAATTGGTCCAAATTTTTCATCAAGTAAAAATTCTAGAATGTTTGATTCTGCAATGATTGGCACTTTTAAATCGTGAGTAAGTGTTGCAACGAAATCCTCTTTCAAGTGTTCCAATTCTTTTTGGTTTGTAATGTTTTTCAATATAACGATATAACGTTTCTTCTTGTCTTCAAGTTGAAGTTTCATAGTTGTAGCTTCAAACGCATCGTCGGAGTACGATTTTATGAACACCTCTGTATTTTCCAATTTTTCAATAGGAGTTTCATCAGGAATGTGAATGTAGTTTAGAATATTTTTTCTTAGAATTTCTTTGCCCTTTACATTAAACCATTGCAATACTTTTGGTGTGGCTCTTAAAATTTTGTATTTTCTATCAACAATAAGCAAACCGTCAGAAAGTGAATTCAAAATCGCTTCTAGAAATTTG
>CALAFU010000282.1 GCA_937891325.1 uncultured Candidatus Melainabacteria bacterium
GATTTGGTCTAATGGGCTATCCTGTGCTTATGACAGCGGACATTTTAGCAGTAAACGCTCATTACGTACCTGTCGGTATCGACCAAGTTGCACACGTTGAGTTAACTCGTGATATGGCAAGACGTTTCAATAATGTTTACCATACAGACTACTTTGTAGAACCATCGCCAAAACTTAATAACTGTCCTCTATTATCAGGTGTAGACGGTGCAAAAATGGGCAAATCATTTAATAATGATATAAAAATTTCTGACGATGAAGAAACAACAACAAAACGTATCATGCAATGTATTACAGATCGCTCTCGTGCAAGAAAAGACGATTTAGGACACCCTGATAAATGTGAAGTCGCTTTCAAATATTGGCAAATTTTTGGAACTCCAGAAGAGGTTGCTCAAGTTGAAGCTGAATGTAAAGCCGGAAAACGTGGTTGTGCTGATTGTAAACGTCAATTAGCGCAAAAAGTTAACGAACATTTTAAAGAAATTCGCGAACGCAGAAAATATTTTGAAAATCACTTAGACGAGGTTAAGGCTATTCTTGCAGAAGGTACTGAAAAATCAAGAGCCGTTTCTGCAAAGATTTTGGCAGATGTAAGAAATATTATTGGAATGTACTAAATCCAAGGATATAAGACTTTAAGCCCCTAAGACGATAAGTTCATTTATAATTGAGATGAAACGAGGCGCGGTTGCTCTGCAACAGCGCCTCTAAAACTAAACAATTTACAAATTAGTAAATATTTGTTCTACGCATTAAATCTGAAAGTTTGATATCTTTGTTGCTAATTGAAGGGATACCTGCTCTTGCGTCTTCAACTTTTTTAGCTGATGATTTGAAGCCAGATAAACCAACTCTCATTGTATCTTCGTTTTTTAATGCTAAAGCTGTTTTAAATACATCTAAAAGTCCCATAGAACCTCCTTCTCGTAAATAAGTATATTAGGTTTATTTGAGTTTTTTATCGTACATAAATACTATTTTTCTTGATTTTTTAGTCTTTTCTCATGCTATAATTTTTCTATGCAAAATGATATGACACATTTTAATAATGCGGTGGAACTGTTTGAACAGAAGTTTTCACATGCGGATTTGATTAATTTGCTTGAAAATGGAAATGTTGTAGAAAAACAGTTTGCAACGCTTAATTTAGATGACTTAAACAATGAAAACGAGGCTCATTTGCTGATTTCTCACCTTGTTGGTGTTGACGGTAAAATAAGAGAAGCTGTTGCGTTTAAACTTGTAGAATTTATTAAGGTTAAACCAGAATTGTTTTTGAATATTGAAAACTTTGATTATTTTGTAAATGGAACTATTGATATAGACGGAAATGTGTGCAGAAAAGCAATTGAAGCAAGTGTTTATTTAAAATATAGCGAAGATTTTTCAAAATATTACGTGGATGGTTTGAATAAAATTATTGAAACAGCTCTTGATGAAATTTCAAAATTCACTTTTAGAGATAAAAAATATACTATTAATAAACAAATTTTTAAGATTTATTGGTGCTTGGAAGCGCTTAAATATTTTTATGAATTTTTGCCAAAAGATGAACTGAAAAATATTTTGTCAGAGTGTTCAAAACTTCCTGAATATACAGTTAGAGAAAAATGTGCAGAGATAATTAAGCATTTAGAATTAGATGAAGAATTGTCTAAAACAATGTATTTATTGGAACATGACGAAAACTACTACGTTCGTAAAGTGTTTTTAAATAATTAAAAAAATATTAATTTGCTGTTAATTTGCTTGCACGTCATGTATGTTTGATTTATAAATAAAAGGTAAACGTACATATATCAGAAGGAGATAAAGAATATGGTAAACGTAGCAATTAACGGATTCGGTAGAATCGGTCGTAACACATTAAGAGCAGCAATCAGAGAAGGCATTTTTGATAAAATCAACTATGTTGCTATCAATGACCCTGGTTTAAAACCAGAAGATGCAGCTCGTATTTTCAAATATGACTCAGTAATGGGTAAATTCAATGGTACAGTTGAAGCTTACGAAGAAGGTATCGTAATCAACGGTAAAAAAATTAAATTCTTCGCAGAAAAAGATCCAGCTCAATTACCTTGGAAAGAATTAAACGTAGACGTAGTTGTTGAATCAACAGGTTTCTTCACAGATGCAACTAAAGCTCACGCTCACATCGATGCAGGTGCTAAAAAAGTTATCATCTCAGCTCCAGCTACAAACGAAGACAAAACAATCGTTTTAGGTGTAAACGATAAAGAATACGATCCAGCAAAACACAACGTAATTTCAATGGCTTCTTGCACAACTAACTGCTTAGCTCCTGTTGCAAAAGTTATCGATGAAAAATTTGGTATCGTAAAAGGTTTAATGACAACAGTTCACTCATACACAGGTGACCAAAGAATCTTAGATGCTGGTCACAAAGATCCTCGTAGAGCTAGAGCTGGTGCTTTAAACATCGTTCCTACAAAAACAGGTGCTGCTAAAGCTGTTGCATTAGTATTACCTCAATTAAAAGGTAAATTGGATGGTTTCGCTATGCGTGTTCCTACTCCAGACGTATCTTTAGTTGACGTTGTATTCGAACTTTCTAAAGACGTAACAGTTGAAGAAGTTAATGCAGCATTAAAAGAAGGCGCTGATGGTCACGTATTATGCTACACAGAAGAACCATTAGTATCATCTGACTATGTTGGTACATCTCAATCATCAACAGTTGACGCTCTATTAACTCGTGTAATGGGTGGCAACCAAGTTAAAATCATTTCTTGGTATGATAATGAAATGGGATACTCAACTCGTTTAGCTGAAACAACATTAATGGTTGCTGAAAAATTATAATTCTAAATTATAATTTGAGATAAACGTAAGAATGCGGATTTTGATTTCATCAAAATCCGCCTTTTCTTTTTATTTTATATTAATGAATTTCATGCACTTAGTAAAGATTTTTATTCTGTATAAATCTTCTTTGGCAAAACCTACATCAAGTGCGACTCTTTTGTATGAAGTCAACACTCTTTTTAGTCTAGCAAGTTGCAATTTGGCTACACTTTTACTAATGCCGTATTTTTTTCTAGATTTCATTAACTCTTTTATTTCTCGCCTTGTATCTCTAGTGTAAAACCCTTCAATCCTTGACATATCCCAAGGTGTACGCTTTAATTCATAACCACAAGTTAAGTCATACTCTGGCGAAATAAGCCAACCTTGTGTTTCATTAAATAAAAAACCTGTGTTTGGAATTTGTGCATTAGTATTAGTAATTACAATTCTAAATAGAGAACGTTTAAAAAATTCGTTTGCATTTTTTCTAAAATTAGCTTTGCTAATATCTTTTATACCTTTTATAATTGAAGGAATGTCTTCAACTTTATCACTTTCGACAAAGGCATTTAATTTTAGGAATGGTATACGTTTAGAACCTTTTCTATCAAATCGCTTAATTAACAAGAAATTTTCACCATTTTTTGTTTCTTCAATTGAATACTCTTGTGTTTTTATCCCAAATTTACTGGCTAAATTTAATGCTAATAATTCAACACCATACTCAGAAAACATTTCATCTGTTATACAACTTAATTTAGCGATACATAAGTTTCCAGCTTTATTAAATACGTGAGTTTTGGGTTTTCGTCCGTTAAGACCTGAAACGCAAGCGTGAAATAATTCTAATTCTTCTGAGGTTTCCGTGTTATTTTTTATCTTGTTAAGTATCTCAATAAGTCTATCAATATCTGCAATATTTGGTATTTTTATGTTGGCTAAGTTTTGAATAAATTGTTCATTTCCCTCGATTTTAAAGCGAAGAGAGCCACATCTTGAAACATCGTTTTGATAAAGCAAATTAGTGGCACAAGAAAATGTGTTATCATAATATCTTCCAAATTTTGCATCTCTAACACCTGCCTTTTTTAACCACTGATAAAGTTCGTTTTCATTAAACCCTTCATTATCTGAAAGCAAATTATTTTTCTTAGCGTAAACTAGGAATATTTCATAATAAAAGTCAATAATGTAAGTTAAATAACTCACAAAAAATGTTCTAAACAATACGTCTGATGTTTCACATTTAAAAATACCTTTTTTTAAGGGCAAATCAATTCCTAGAGAGTATGCATTTTGTTTATTGAGCCAATCATTAGAATATTCAAAAGTTGAATATTCTATCTCTGGTAGATTTGAGTAGATGCTTAAATTTCCGACTAAAGTTTCTGAGTTATCAATACTTGAATATACTAATATTTTAGTTTCTTTTGTTGTCATTTTTT
>CALAFU010000283.1 GCA_937891325.1 uncultured Candidatus Melainabacteria bacterium
CTGAAGTTGAATTGTTGTCTGTAACCGACGGTTTGACAGGCTTATATAATAGACGTCACTTTGAATATAACTTAGAACGTGAATTCTTGCGTGCAAAGCGTTATAAAAACCAATTAAGTATGGCAATTCTTGATATCGACTTCTTTAAATCTGTAAACGATAACTACGGACACCAATACGGCGATTACGTTTTGAAAGAGGTTTCTAATTTGATGAAACAATCATTTAGAAAAACCGATATGATTTACCGTTATGGTGGCGAAGAAATTGCAATTATTTTGCCAGAAACTTCTGCTGAAAATGCGGGAATTCCGGTTGAAAGATTGCGCGAAAAAATTGCACAACACAAATTCTCATATAACGGCATAGACATTTCATTAACCGTTAGTGTCGGTATTGCAGAAATGGAAGAATCTTATTATTATCCATCAGAGTTGGTTGAAGTTGCCGATAAGGCTTTGTATCACGCAAAACAAACAGGTAGAAACAAGGTTGTAATTTATGATGAACAGCTTGCAAACGTTAAATAATAACTTTGAAGTTCAACAAAATCTTTATTTTACGCTAAGTGATAACAAATACGCTATCCCTTTGAAAAATGTTGTTGAGGTTATGAAACTTCCTGCGCTTGATTATCCGCAAAAATTACCAAACAATATTATTGGGGTTCTAAAATTCAACAATATCAACATTAACATTCTTGATGTAAGATTTTATCTAGATATTCCTGTTACAAAATATTCAGTTGAAAATAAACTTATTGTTGTGAAAACAGATGAATCGATTTTTGGAATAGTTGTTGATAATATCGAAAATATTATAGATTTTGAAAATTATAAAATTGAACGTTTGCCGTTTGTTTCGGATAATAAAATTATTGATTCTTTGTATCACATTGAAGAACAAACCGTTTCGATTTTGAATATGTATGCGCTAGAACAAGTTTTGCGACAAGGCAATGAAACAAAAAATGTAGATATCAAAAGCCTGTTTCCAACAGATGAAAAGTCTGTTGAAATCTTCAATTCTCGTGCAAAATATTTGATTACAAAATTGAATAATTCTGTTGCACAAACAGCTTTTGTAAATGACAAATTCGTAACTTTTGCACTGAACGAAACCTCTTATTGCATAAATCTTAAATATGTAAAAGAGGTTACAAATAAAACTAATATTATTCAATTGCCTTGCTCACCTGATTACATTGAAGGTTTGATGACAGTTAGAGGTGATTTTATTACAGTTATAAACTTTAAAAAGTTTTTAAATCTGACAAAAACAGACTACTCTCAAAAGCCAAAAGTGATTATTGTTGATTCAGAACAGTACAAAATTGGATTTCTTGTAGATGAAATTTTTGAAATAGCTGATATTCCGGAAGAATTAATTGATAACAAAAAAACAAGCATTGAGGATTCTTTTATATCTTCTGAAATTATTAGAGGTAACGATATTCAACTTTTGATAAATATGGACAAAGTTATGTCTGACGAAAAAATGTTTATTGATGAAGAATAAGATTGCTACAAAAAGGCGCGTGGGCAAAGCCCACGCGCCTTTTTGTTATTCTTGATTTCTTCTAAAATCTTGAGTCATAGTTTGTTGGTAGTTTTGTTGTTGAATTTCATTACTTTGATGAACTTTACCAACAGTTGTGTTTACTTTACTAATAAAGGTTGTGGTTTGATTTACTGCAAACCAAAGTGCTGCAACGACGGCAATTACAATCAGCGGTTTTGGAATATCTGGCATATCTCATCCTCCTCATATCTTATAAAATTGGGTATTAGAAAAACGAATGTTAGCTATCCAATTATATTATAACTCTTTTGGGTGAAAGTTTTTATTATACTATCGGGTAATTTGTTAATCGTCTTTATCTTCAAAATCAATTCTCGGAAGTTTTGGTAATCCCAAATGGTAATATGAAGCCAACATTCTTATAATAATTGTAAGCACAATTGCTAAAACGACTGACAAAATAGGATTGCAATTATTTGTGTACATAAAATAATAAATTCCAGCGCCAACAATTGCAGCAGAAGCGTAAATATCCTTGAATAGAACAAATGGAACCTTTCCTGCAAGCACGTCTCTAACCATGCCACCGCCAATACCAGTGATTACGCCAACGAAAATAGCTAAAAATGCGTTGTGTTCAAATCCGTTAATTATGGCAGTGTTTGTACCAGTTACGGCAAAAACTCCTAAACCAATAGCATCAAAGAAGTTTACGACTTCTACAAAAAATTGCTTGTTTTTATTGAATTTTGCCCTTACAATTGCGGCAGCCCCAAAGGTTACGCAAGATGTCATGAATGCTACAACTACATATATTGGATTTTTGAACATTGTAGGCGGAATAATTCCTAAAGTGATGTCGCGTAATGCACCGCCCCCAACGGCAGTGATTACACCTAAAACAATTATACCAAAGATATCAAAGCGCTTTTTTATTCCAACAATTGCGCCAGAAATAGCAAACGCAATGATACCAATGATTTCAGTTATAAAAATTTCTATTCCAAACGTCATAATTTCATACCCTTATCAATATTAAATATTTTAATATATAAAATTGTTTAGACAAGTATAAAAGTCACAGCGTAATGCTGAACTTGTTTCAGTACCTCCTTAGGTTTATAAAAAGGGAAGGCGGGATTGGCTTTAAACCAATCCCGCCTTTATCATATATTTTATTTTTCTTTAATCAATCTAAATCCGACGTTGCTATAAGTACTGTAAGGGTTTCGACCTTCGGTTCTTGCTTCTGTTCTGCAACTCATTCTAGGAGAATTGTACGCTCCGCCTTTTACGGCTTTTGTGTCAGAGGTTCTGTTTGTCGTTGTCCATTCCCAAACGTTGCCCCACATATCGATTGCTCCTGATGCGGAAAGTGTTTGAGAGTATGCAGTTACAGGTGTTAAACCTTTGTTTTCTCCGCTGTTAAAGTCGGCATCTTTTGGCATGTGACCTGCAGCAAATTCCCATTCTCGTTCGGTTGGAAGTCTGTAAGTTTCTCCAAATCTTTGTGATAGCCATTTTGCATAAGCAACTGCGTCATTGTATGAAACATTTACAACCGGATAATTTCCTTTGCCTGTTGGTGTTACGCCGTTTACCCAATCTTTAGGAGCTTTCCTTCCTGTTGCTTGAATAAATCGCGCATATTCAGCGTTTGTTACAGGCGTGTATGCAACATAAACATTTTGTCCAGCGCCAAGTACAGGTAAATAACCGTCTTGAGCATGACGAGCGTTTGGTGTTAAACGTGAATCAGTAAATCTGCTCAATGATTGGTTAATACGATTTTCTCTGTCTCTAAGCATTTCATTTACGATGTCTTGCATTTCGTCAATCTTTGATTGGTCGCGTGCAGTTTGCTTTAATTCTGCAAGTTTCGCTTTTTTACGTGCAACAACTTTATCATAATTAATTTCGATTTGCTTGCGTAAAGCCATTTTGTTGTATTCAGTTGGGTTTTGTCGATATGCACGAATAAGCCCTTTTGTAACATCGTCTAATTCTGGACGTTCTTTTTCAACAGTTGTGCTGTATTTGAAGGACTTAGCCTCTGGATTAACCTGTAATGTAGATGCTTGTACGTAAGATATTGAGCAGATGATTGATAAAATTAATAAATAAGTTTTTTTAATCATTTAAAATCCTCTCTATTTAGATTTTTTTGCGCCGTTGACTTCGCCATTTTTCAAACCGTTTTTAAGTCCATATTTCAATCCATACTTCATACCGTCTTTTTGACCGTATTTTGCGCCGTCCTTCATGCCTTGTTGTGGACCATTTTTAAGACCTTGATTTAAACCTTGCTTTTGACCTTTTAGGGCAGTAACATTTGTGTCAGCGAAAACAACACTTGAATTTACGCCAGCGATAACTAAACAAAAAATAAATAATGCTAAAAAATTTTTCATACAATCCCCCTTTCACTTGGTAGATATTCTTAATCAACTCTTACATAAATTATAACGATATAGTTTTTAAAATGTTCATTTTCTAAATTAAAATGTAAATAAATGTTAATTGAATTTTATATGTTGTTAAAAATAGATAAATGTGCTATTTTACTTGTATGAAAGGTCTTTTAATCAGAAATACAAACACATATAAACTAATGACTTATGGCAGTTATTTGATAGCGTTTTCTATGTTTGTTATACCGTGCTTGTTTGGCTTTTTTGTCATGAGTATTTTCTTTTTGTTTTATATTTCTCTTTTTATTGATATTTTTAAAGACGAGGTAGAAGAGGATTTAAAACCCGTAAGTCTGCTTAGAGTTCTGCTTTTTGAATTGCCTTTTATCATTTTGTGCGTGGGCAATGTCCTAGTCTTGTTGTGGGGATTTGTGGAAGAAACAAACGGAATGATGAACCTTCTAAGTATTCTTGGGCTAGTAGCAACAATTTTTGCAATTGGCATTTGGTTTAATAAATACTACAAAAGACAAAAAGAATTAGAAAACGATACAACATTGTAGACTTGAAAATGTGTACACAATGTGCTACAATATAATTATGAAACCTAAGTATCAGTTATTTAAAATCAAAGGGCAGAAATTTGTCGTAAAGTTAGATTATGATGAGGTTTTGCAAGATTATAATTATCACATGTATATACGACATTTGATAACTCCAGAACAAGCAATTTCAGCATATTTTTCAAAAACTTATGAAGAATATAACGAAGAATTTGACAGATATGAAGCATATAGTGAAAAACTTGATATAACTGTTTATTATACGTACTTAAAAGATGAAAATATTTTATTAATAACTGCGTTTTCTCAAGGAGGTTCTAATGACTAAAAAAGTTAATATTCCAAATGTTGGAATAGCAGAAGTTTCTGAATATATACCAACTGAAGAAATAGAAAATCAAATTTTAAATTTTGAAGAACAGGCTGAAAAGAATATAACAAAGAAAAAACAAACTGCAAGTGTTCATTTTAGATGGTCTGAATTTGAGATAGCCAGAGCAAAAAAAATTGCAGAAAAACTAGGTATGCCATATCAAACTTACTTAAAGTCAACATTGAAACAAGCAATGGATATTGATGAAAAGAAATTTATGTAAATGTAATTAATCTTTCGAATTGAGAAAATTTTGTCAGTGATATTGAGATTATCCTTCTTGCTGTTAAATAATTAATTTGAATAGCAGAAAGGATTAAATTATGAATATCGTAGAACCAATTAGAAACAAACAAGACCTAAAAAGAATAGAAAAAATATTATTAAAGCAAAGTTTTAGAGATTTGTTATTTTTTCTCATTGGCGTAAATTGTGGTCTTAGAATTTCTGATATATTAAACCTAGATGTTGGAGATGTTAAAAACAAGACACATATAAATATTACAGAAAAAAAGACTAAAAAATATAAAAGATTTCCATTGAATAAAAAGTTAAAACCAATGCTAGACGAATTTACTCTAGGGCGCAGTAAGGAAGAACCTTTATTTTTAACAAAAAATAATAATCGTTTGGAACGAACTCAATGCTATAGAATACTAAATGCCGTTTGTAAAAAAGTTGGAATTGATTATAAGGTGGGAACACATACTTTAAGAAAAACTTTTGGTTATCATCACTATCAAAAGTTTAAAGATGTAGCAATTTTACAAAAGATATTTAATCATTCATCTCCAGAAGTTACCCTAAGGTATATAGGAATAGACCAAGATATGATTGATGAAAGTTTCTACAATTTTATACTTTAAATTTATTCTTTAAGATATAAACATTATATTTATAGATGTTTTGTAATTTTTCGAAAATGTAATTTTTGATAATTTGTTGAAGAATATTGGGCAAAAACAGATTGTATTTTAAAAAAATCTAAAAAGTAAATAGTTTTTAAAATGTATTTTAAAAACTATTTACTTTTTGTGTTGAATCATTTATAATAATAGAGAGGTATTTATGATTGAAAGAAATATTTATTTAGAAAAACTTATTGCTCTTAAAGATAAACAACTTATTAAAGTTATTACGGGTATTAGGCGTTGTGGAAAATCGACAATGTTTAAATTATATCAAGATTATTTATTATCAAATGGTGTGGATAAAACTCAAATCATAAGTATAAATTTTGAAGATGCGGATTTTGAAGATTTAACTGATTACAAAAAATTGTATGGATATTTAAAGTTAAAATTATTGAAAAATAAAATGACGTACATCTTTTTAGATGAAATTCAAAATG
>CALAFU010000284.1 GCA_937891325.1 uncultured Candidatus Melainabacteria bacterium
TTAAAAGTTGCGTTATTACTAGGGTTTCCCCCCCCCCCCCCGCAAAGTTGAGAGGCTTTATTTTCAACATTTTTAGCCATACTTTACTCCTTTAAATTTAAATTAAACAGCAATAGTAAAATTATTAAAGTTCTTACCTAACAAATTTTGGTAAGAGTATGCACTAAGTGCTTTTGAGTATTGCAAATTACGTTGAGCATCATAATATCCACTCATTCCAACCTTTTCGTAATCGCTTTTTGTCATCTGTGACAAACTTTTCACAGATGAATTACTGTTCTCTCTTAATGATTGCGCAGTTTGTTCTGCATAATAGCGTAATTTTTCGCTAATAGTAATCTCATCGTCTTTATTGTAATCCATTTCTTCTTTATATTGAGGATCACCTTTTTTAATAACGCTTGTTCCAGATTTTTGCGCATCTTTAATCATCTCTTGTGCAGTATTTTTCACAAGAGAAACTGTTGATTTCATATTCAACAAGTTATTTATTGCGTTATTATTCAATGATGTAGACGACATATCCATATTTTTATACTACCACATTTCAGCTTAAATTATTCATTTTAAAATGTATTTTATAAGATATATTAAGTAACAATTTCCTACATATAGTCGAGGGTCTAGACCTTATTTATTCACCTTTTGGTTGATGTTTGAGTTCAAATAATTTGGTTTAATAGAATTACAGAAGAGAGAGGAATTTATGAATATTCACGAAGAATGTATGATTAATTATTTACAAAAACCAGATGAGTTATCTCACACAACAGATGTACTTAGATTGAACAATGCTTTATTAGCAAAAAAAATGAAAAATAAATTATTCCTTGCAAAAAATATCAATGTCAACTATACTGATATAAAATAATTATATTAGTTAATTGACGAGGAAATAATGTTAAAGAAATTTTTAAAAGATTTAAAGCCAATGCACGTTATTTTAGGTGTTTTGGCATTTTTAATTGCTGTAACAATCATTGTTTTAATCGCAAGAACGGTTGATTTTGCAGACTTTATTACAAAAACAGAAAACAAAACTTTTGATTCTAGACAATCAATGCTTGTAAACAACAAGGTTAAAAAGCCTAACAAAGACATCGTTTTAGTTACTATTGATGATGCAAGTTATGAATATTTAACAAACAAATACGGTGAATGGCCTCTACCTAGAAATGTTTATGCTGATTTAATCAACTACTTGGAAGCTCAAAATCCAACTTCAATTTCATTTGACTTAATGTTTGTGTCTTCATTCAAGAGCAATTTGGATGCTGACAACAAATTAGCAAAAGCGATGAATTCTTATGACAACATCTTAACAGGTATGAACTTTGATGACATGTCTTATGAAGTTAGAGAACCTATCAACTTACCTGCTAGATTACAACTTACTGTTGATAACAAATCAAATGTTGATTTTCAAGATTTAACTTTTACAAATTGCAGACCAATTTTGTCTCAAATTATCAACAGCAACACAAAAATCGGTATTCTTAACATCGTTCGTTCTTCTGACGGCATTGTTAGAGAATTCCCTGCAGTTGTTAAATATCAAAACGACTATTATCCAAACTTAGCGTTTTTAACTGCTTTAAATTATCAATCACAAATTGACAAAAAGCCTTACAACTCAGTTACAATCGATAAAAATTCAAATATCTTAGTAAGCAACAAAAAAATTCCTATGAACAAAGATGGCGGTCTAATTTTAAATTGGTACGGTCACTCACAAGGACAAACTTACGAACATATTCCATTGTACAAACTTGTAATGCTTATGAACGGCGAAAAAATCAAAGAACAATACAACTTTGAAAATAAAATCGTTTTCGTTGGTACAACAGCAACAAGTCTAGCTGACGTAAAAAGTATTCCAATTTCAGTAGCTGGCGAAACTTACCCAGGAGTTGAAATTTACGCAACATTTATGAACAACTTCATTGATAATAACTTTATCAAAAAAGCAGGAGTTGGCACAAACGTTGTAATTACATTGATTTTAGCTTTAGCAGTTGGTGCAGTTGTTTTATTAACAAATTCAACAGCAATTGCCGTTTCAACAGCATTAGTTGCCGCAATTGGATATTCATTATTAACTTACTTTATTATGATGTTTGCTAACTTATGGTTAGATGTTGTAATCCCTGTAATCTCAATATTCATTATGTTTGCGGTTGCTTATCTTGTAAAATACATTATCAAATCAAGAGACTTTGAACAACAATACAAACTTGCAACTACTGACGGTTTGACAGAATTATACAACCACAGATATTTCCAAGACCAAATGAGAATGCAAATTGCAAATTGCACACGTTACAACAGCGAATTTTCTATGATTATTATTGATATTGACCACTTCAAAAAGTTCAATGATACTTACGGACACCAAGCTGGTGATGCCGTATTAAAACAAGTTGCACAAACATTAAAAACTAATACTCGTGCAACTGATATCGTTTGCAGATACGGTGGTGAAGAAATGAGCATCATTCTTACAAACACAGACAAGGAAGAAGCTATCAAAAACGCTCACAGAATTTGTAAAGCTGTCTCAGATAGAGTGTTTAAATTGAGTGCAACTCAAACAACACACGTAACAATCAGTTTAGGAGTTTCAACCTTCCCTCAAGACGGTGACAGCCCTCAACAAATTATTGAAGTTGCTGACCAAGGTTTGTATTACGCAAAAGAACACGGCAGAAACCAAGTTGGTTTAGCTGAATTCAATGAAAACCCACCTGAAACAACTGAAGGTTAAGAAAATAAAAACATAACTAAAAGGTTGCTATTAGTAGCAACCTTTTTTTATTAATCTGAATATCGCATCATCTTTGTTTGTGGCTTGAATTTCTTTTGGAATGAATAATTCCTTGAATTTTTCAATTGCGTATTGGTCAGTCATACTAGAAATATAATCAACAACAATTCTTTCAATCTTGCCTTCTGGAACTTGATTTTTCAAGAAATCAGTATAGTATTTGAAAAGTTCACAAACAATACGTGCCGTTTTCTTTTCTTCTAATTTTGCTGGAGAATTTGTATAAATGTTTTCAAACATCCATTCTCTTAATTTTGTTGTATAAAGCCAACATTCATCACTCATAGAAATATTAGGTTTACCTTCAGAATAAAGAATGATGTCGTTAATCATTTTACTCAAGCGCTTATTTTTATTAGAAGTAAAATACTCTTTGCACTCTTGCGGTAAATCCTCTTCCGAAATAATTTCAGCTCTAATAGAATCGTCAATATCGTGGTTAATATAAGCTATTTTATCGGCTAATTGAACAACTTGAGCCTCTGAAGTTTTTGGAGTAAAGCCCCAAGAGTGAGTATAAATACCGTCAATAGTTTCTTGACACAAATTCAAATCTTCAAGCACTTCAACAACACGAACACTTTGTTCATTATGTCTAAAACCACCTTCTACCAAGTGATTTAAAACACCTTCACCGCAGTGCCCAAATGGTGTGTGACCTAAATCGTGACCTAGTGCGATAGCTTCGGTTAAATCTTCATTTAAAGCCAATGCACGGGAAATTGTACGCGCAATTTGTGAAACCTCTAACGTATGAGTTAGACGAGTTCTAAAGTGGTCGTCAAAAGGCGATAAGAAAACTTGAGTTTTGTGTTTCAAACGTCTAAACGCTTTTGAGTGAATAATTCTATCTCTATCACGTTGAAACTCTGAACGTATATTGCAAGGTTCTACGGGTCTTTTACGACCTTTTGTGTACTTACTTTTTGTTGCAAATTCACTTAAATTTGCTATTTCTAAATTTTCAATTCTCTCTTTTACTGTAGTCATAATTAAATTTTATCTTATTTTTATAAATTATGCTATAATTACGAAGGTAAAACCATGCAAATAAAGGATATCTGGAATGAAAAAATTATTCAACGAATTCGCTGGAAATATTGATACATACATAATGTTCAAGATTAAAGAAAGAACTGCTCAATTAAAAGATGAGTTGACTCAAAAAAACAGAGCGCCAATTTCTTTGTCTATGGGCGCACCAACAACAATGCCTCCAAAATTCTTGCTTGATGCTATGAAGGAAGCACTTGATGAAAAAGGTATGCACACATATTCAAATCCAAAAGGCGAAAAATATTTGCTTGATGCGATTAAAACTCGTATGAAAAACCGCTTTGGAGTTGATATTGAAACTAACGAAATTTGTTCATTAATTGGTTCAAAAGAAGGTATTGCAAACTTTTTAAGAGGAATAATTTCACCAACAACAAATGAACAAGAAAAAGATATTATTTTAATTCCAGACCCATCTTATGCATCTTACGGCGAAATGATTAAAGTTTCTGGCGGTAAGAGTTATCCAATGCCATTAACTCACGAAAACGACTATATGCCGGATTTAGACGAGGTATGGAACAACTTGCAAAAAGAAGGTTTAAATCCTGATAAAGTTAAAGCAATGCTTATAAACTATCCGAACAACCCTCTTGGTGCATCTTGCACATTTGAATATTTGAAAAAAGTTGTAGATTTTTGCAAGAAACACGACATTTTGTTAATGTCCGATGCAGCTTATGCTGATATGTATTTTGACGAAGTTCACAAACCTCATAGTACATTAGAGGTTGAAGGCGCAAAAGAAGTTACAGTAGAATTTCACAGTTTTTCAAAACCTTATGCAATGACAGGTTGGCGTATTGGCTGGGTTTGCGGAAACAAAGACATCGTTCAACAATTTGCAAAATTAAAATCTACAATTGATTCAGGAATTTTCAAACCTATTCAAAAAGCCTCTGCAAAAATTTTAAACTCAAAAGAAGGCGACGAATACATTGTTTGGGCAAATCAAGAAATTAAAAAGAAGGCTGATTATTTTGTAAAAGCATTTACAGAGGAATTAAATTGGGAAATTAAAAACGTTCCAACAGCAACCTTCTACCAATGGTTGCCTGTACCTAAAAAATATGAAAGCGCAACAGAATTTTGCAATGCATTACTTGAAAAATCGGGTGTTGTAATGGTTCCTGGTGATGCATTTGGAAAATATGGAGCAGGATTTGTTAGAGTTTCTATCGTTTGCTCACTTGAAGAATTACAAGAAGTCATAAGACGTATGAAGGAAGACGGTTTCACATACAATGCAAATTAACGAAGAAATTAACGTAACAGTTGAAAAGATTTCAAACTTAGGCTTTGGAATTGCACATCACGATGGAATGGTTGTTTTTATTGAAAATGCTTGCCCCGAAGATGAATTGAAAGTAAAAATTACAAAAGTAAGCAAAACTTATGCAAATGCTGAAATTGCGGAAATTACAAAGCCATCACCTCACCGAGTTGAACCGTTTTGTGCAATGCAAAAAGTTTGTGGAGCTTGCCAATTACAGTTTATCGACTATGATTACCAACTAAAATTAAAAAAAGAAATTGTTGAAGATACGCTTCACTCAATCGGTGGCTTTGATTTTGAAGTAAAAGACCCTATTGCAAGCCCTATGATTAAAGAATATCGCTGCAAGGTTCAATATCCAATAGGTCAAACAAAAGTTTCTAAGCGCATTTTAGCCGGATATTACAAACCAAAATCTCACGAAATTGTAAACATCAAACATTGTCCAATTCAACCAGAAATTTGCGATAAAATAATTGATTTTATTCGAGAAAAAGCACTTGAATTGGGCGTTACAGGTTACAGAGAAAATAAGCACGTTGGCGATTTAAGACATGTTGTTATTCGTTCGTCAATTGCAACAGGCAAAAATCTTGTAGTGCTTGTAATTAACGCAAAAAAATCCTTTAAAAAGATTGAAGATTTGGCAAATACGATTTACTCAAACTTCAAAGAGGTTTCAGGAGTTTGCCTAAACTTTAACCCAAATAAATCAAATGTAATTTTAACCGACAAATCTGAACTTGTTGTCGGCAAGGATTTTGTAAAAGAAAGGATTTTAGATAAAACCTTTAGAATTGGCGCAAACACCTTCTTTCAAGTTAATCCTAAGAGTGCTGAAAACATTTTTGCTTATGTTAAAGATTACATCAAAAGCAAATATCCAGAGTCGACTGTATTTGATGCATACGCTGGTGTTACAACCTTTGGTATCACTGTAAGTGACGCATGCAAAAAGGTTGTCAGTGTAGAAAGTTGCAAAGAAGCCGTTGATTTAGCGCAAGAAACTCTAAAATTAAACGAAATTAAAAACGTTGAACTTCACAACATGGATGCAGAAAAATTCTTTGAAAAAGAGTTAAACACAAAAGGCAGAAGATTTAACATCACAATTCTTGACCCACCAAGAAAAGGTTCAACAGAAAAAACTTTAGAAAATGTTTTAAAATTAACAACTGACCGCATAATTTATGTAAGTTGCAACCCCGCAACATTAGCTAGAGACTTGAAATATTTGCTGTCAAAAGGGGCTAAAATCGAAAGCATACAACCATTTGATATGTTCTGCCACACTTACCATATAGAAAATGTTGCGATTATAGATGTTACAGATGTAAAAAAATAATAAAAATACTCGACTTTTTTTTATGTTTTAGGTAGAATGAACCTACAAAGAAGATTTTAAAGGAGAAAAAAATGCAAGTAATATTGAAAAAAGACGTTCAAAACTTAGGCGAACAAGGCGAATTAGTTACAGTTAAAGATGGTTATGCAAGAAACTATTTGTTACCACAAAACTTTGCTGAAATCGCAACAAAAGGCGCTTTACAAAACAGAGAACATAACTTAGCTAGAATTCAAGCTAAACAAGAAAAATTACACCAAGAAGCATTAGCTAAAGCTGCTGAAATCGAAAAAGTTGGTACTTTAGAATTAGCTGCAAAAGCTGGTGAATCTGGTAAATTATTCGGTACTATCACAACTAAAAAACTTTGCGAAGAATTACAAGCAAAAGCTGGTATTGAAGTTGATAGAAAAACAGTTTCACTTAACGCACCAATCAACAAAGTTGGTTCTTACACAATGTTAATCAAATTAACTTCAAAAGTTAAAACTGAATTAGCAGTAAACGTTACAGCTTCTGAAATCTTAAAAGAAGAAATCGAAGAAGTTGTTGAAACTACTGAAGAAGCATAGTTTTATAAGGCGCAAGAATTTGAAACAAATTCTTGCGCCTTACTATATACTTTTTAAATCGAAAGGATAAAATTTGCCAACAACATTAGCAATAACAGGTAAAAGCGGTAGTGGTAAAACTACAATAACAAAAGCATTTTTAAGAGTATTCCAAGAATACTTTCCTGATAAATCTATCCTTTTATTTGATAATGATTTGGCAGCTGAATTAGGTCACAGCTTTGGCAAAGATATTCGTAACACTATCTATGGTATCAGAAGTGGAAAACACGAATACAAAACAGGTATTCCTGAAGGCATGACAAAACAGGAATACATTGAGTGGGCGCTTGAAGACATTGTTGAAACGGTAGATGAAAATGTTGATATCATTGTTTCTTGGCTTGTGGCATCAAAAGATTGCCGTTGCCCTATCACAAAACAAATGTGTGATGCAATCCTAAAATTTATAAACCAATACGATATCGTAATTTTTGATTGTGAATACGATTTAAAATATCTAAACCAACTTGTAGACACTGAAATTGACACCGCAATCATTGTGACAAATCCAACTGAAGCCTCAATTCAATTAGCTAGCAGAATTGAAGAATATTCAGCGAAATACGCAGCTGGCGGACAGTTAGGAGTAGTTTTAAACAAAGTAGATAACCGAGATACAAGCACAATGTTTGAACTTCTTAGAAAATATGAGCTTGAAGTTCTTGGAGTTATTCCAGAAGACAAAAATCTTGAAGAACATTCAGTAGAAAGAGACTCAAAAGCGGTTCAAGAGGCAATTAAGCAATTTTACTTTAGATTAAACTTACCACAAACGAGGGTATAATGGCTATTATAATAGACGGGAAACAAACAGCTGAAAATATTACAGAAGAGTTAAAACTAGAGGTTTCAAAAATGCAGAAAAAACCTCATCTTGTTGTAATTCAAGTTGGCGACAACCCTGCAAGCAATATTTATGTAAACTTAAAACATAAAAAGGCTGAGGCTTTAGGAATTATCTCGACTATTATAAAATATCCAGAAACAATCTCAGAAGAAGAACTTATCAACAAAATTAAAGAGTTAAACAATGATAGCGAAGTTCATGCTATTTTGGTTCAATTACCTTTACCAAAACATATCAGCAAAATAAACGTTATAAAAGCGATTTCACCGAAAAAAGATGTAGACGGTTTTACCGCTCAAAACTCAGGAGATTTACTAAATGGCATAACTCCAATGGCATATCCTTGTACTCCTAAAGGCGTTTTAAGACTTTTAAGAGAATACAATATTGAAATTGCAGGTAAGCATGCCGTAGTTGTTGGACGTTCTAACATCGTTGGTAAACCTGTCGCAATAATGCTTTTAAATAATGATGCAACCGTTACAATAAGCCATTCTAAAACTAAAAATTTGTCTGAAATTACAAAACAAGCAGACATTTTAGTTTCTGCAGTTGGCAGAAAAATTATATTTAAAGACATGGTGAAAAAAGATGCCGTTGTAATTGATGTTGGCATATTTAAAGACGAAAATAACAAAACAACAGGTGATGTAGATTTTGAAAACGTTAAAGAGGTTGCAAGCTATATTTCTCCTGTTCCAAAAGGTGTTGGACCAATGACTATTGCAATGCTTATGGAAAACACAATTGAACTTGCGAAACAACAAATTTAATTGATAATAAAAAAGGCGGATTTGCAAAAAGCAAATCCGCCTTTTTTATTAAACTTTTTATTATCCACCGAAACACCAGAAGGTTGTTGAATCTTGAATACCGTCTTTTTCCAAATTCAAGAAAGCATCCATATCTTGTTCTAGCAATTCCATTTGAGTTGCAATGCTATCATTTCTTGTATCATAAGCTGATTGTTCAGCAACTAATGCTTGATAATCTGGATCGTCTTTAATAACGCTTTCTTCAACACCTGCAGCCTTTGCATCAGATTCAAAAGATGCAATTTGTGCGGTAATTCTTTGTAATTTATTAGCATTAAGAACTTGTTCAAATGCTAACAAATTTTTCTCTTTGCGTGCCTGATCATATTGTAATTTTGAAGTTACTGTTAACATAGGTACACTCCTTAGTTATATCACCTTACGCATGTATTAACGGCACATTCAGCCTAAAACTTTAGATTGTTGTTACAATTCGTTACAATAGCCAATTTTCCCAATAAAAAAGCCACCTGACAGGTGGCGCTTAAACTTTGCTGTTTAA
>CALAFU010000285.1 GCA_937891325.1 uncultured Candidatus Melainabacteria bacterium
TGCTGGTATGTATAACTGGCTGGTTGAACAAGTAAATGCTGGCAAGTCTGGGTTTGTCGCTTCGACTGCTACATACACGGATTACGACTTTGTTATCAATACAACAGACCAGACTTTCAGATTACCGCTGCTGAATGGGCAGGAAGGTATTTTTGCTGATGGGGTTAAAGGGAATGGATTGACACTTGGGTTGACAGACGGAACTAATAATGGTGGTTTGCAATCTATGGTGTACCACTCTAGCGTTACTGATGGTGGTTCACTTCTTGTAAATGAAGCAAACTACACTAAAGCGACAGGGACTGAAGGTTATAATAGTGGTCCCGGGAATTTATTTGATTCTTTTAAAACATTAGGAATAGCAACAGATTCCTCAAAATCAGGTATGGTTGTTGATAAGACCGTCCCCTCCGGTTATAACCTCTATTACTACGTTGGTGATACATTACAGAATGCGTCCTTGATTAACGTTGCAAGGATTGAGGAAAAGCTGACTGATGTGAATGCCGCTTCCCGTGGTTATTTGGTTGAGTCGTATCACAACGGTACTGAATGGTATCGTGTGTATTCAGATGGTTGGATTGAACAAGGGGGACGAGTAGTTTCAGATGGTACATTAGATTGGAAAATCGCAAGTCTTGTAAGGCCATTTAGTGACAAGAACTACAATATATTGATATCTGGTGACCAGCTTACTGGTGATTCAGCGGGAACATTCTCAGGACTGGTGCAATACGCCAAGAGTACCAACTCTCAGTTTACATGGTTTTGGAATGCGAATTCAAGCTACGCTATTAACTGGTACGCTTGCGGATATTAAGGAGATACGACAATGAAACTGAACAAACCTTACACAAACACTCAGTATGCTGACCTTGCTGTTTATTGCAACAAGAACGGCTTAGTCATTGAAGATAAAGGTGATTATCTGGAAGCTGTCAATCCACCCGAACCGACTGATGAAGAAAAGCAGACTCGTGTAAGACAGGTCAGAAACCAGTATTTACAAGATACGGATAAATATATCGCCCTGTCCGATTTCCCTATCACCGATGAGGAACGTGAGCTGTATAAAGCGTATAGAGTTTATTTGCGTGATTATCCTGAAACAGAAAATTGGTTCAAAACCGATCCGATGACGTTTGAGGAATGGCAGAAAGAAACCACGAATTGAATTAAAGGAACTATATAAATGTTTAAAGCACTTAAAGACAATAAAATTATTGCAGTCAACGAAACTGGTGAATTTCCATGCATGGTTCTTGATACAGTTGAGGAAGATACCGAACACCAGGTTTCGGATTATGTCCACTGCAATGGCGAGTTTGTTCTGACAACATCCGACCCTGCGATTGAGCAGTATAAAGAGAACAAACGTTATGAACGGGATGTGATGATTGAAAAATATGAATGGCGTCTATCACGTTATGAACGGCAAAAAGCTATTGGTATAGAAACCACTGATTCTGAAGAAACTTACATTAAGTTATGTCAATATATTCAAGAGCTGCGTGATCTACCTGAAAAAGATAAATGGTGGGAACTTGAATTAAAAGAGTTTGAATTTTAACTCAAACAATTAAAAAGATTAAGGCAGATAGAATTTTAATTCACTATCTGCCTTTTTGTTGAAATGTTTATTTGTTGCTTACTCTTTACAGTCCTCTACTCTGAAGCCACAACCATTTTTCCATAAAACTTTTTTTGGATATAGTTTTAAAGCGTTTTCAATAGCTATTGGTGAAATATCAAACTTAGCACAATTTCTAGAAGCACTTTCCACTCGACGTGTGTAGCTGATAAATTCTTTCATAGAAACAAATTTATTCGAATTCAATAGCGGAAATAGTACACGTTCAGCATCAAAGAATTTTGTCATAAAAACTTTCAACCTCGTTTTTCTTAAATGTAATCTTATTTTAAGATTACATAATTCATCCTTAAAATCAAGGATAAAATTTTATATTGTCCTGATCTCAACCCAACCAGATTGTCCAGTAGCACCACCCGCTTTTGTTGATGCATTTGTTCCACTTCCGCCAGCGCCTGGACCTGTTAAAGTCCCATCAACGATCGAATACCCGCCGTGACCACCAGCAACCCAACCGTCACCAACATTTCCGGCTATGTTTTTAATCACTATAAATCCAGAATTATAACCTGAACAAGCTTCACCAGCCTTTTGAGCTTCAGCAGAGATGTGTCGTTGTGCCCCACCACCATAACCTCCTCCGATTGAACACAAACCTTCTATTGTGGTTGTTCCCCCACGACAAGCAATACCAGAATTTGAGGTGTTTCGGTTACCGTTTGAACCGCCAGCCCCCACGGTAATATTAAGAACTGTTCCTTTAGATAATTTAATTTGCCCGATAAACACACCCCTCGAGCCACCAGAAGCAGTACAACCGCCGCCACCTCCACCGACAACCGTGATACGATAGTTTTGTGATGTAGGAATTGTGTAACTATAAGTCCCTGCTGTACGTGTAGAAAATAAGACAGTGTTCACAGGTAGAATCTTAAACATTAATGTAGAAGCATGATAAACTTTTCCAATATTTCGACTACATTTAATGGTACTAATCGATTTGTTTCCTTTATATATTGGCATAGTTTAATTAATCTTTCAGAGTGTTAATGATAGCTAAAGTTTTAAAAATACATAATTTAAGAACATTGAATCGTACGACTGTTTTTATAAAAATTGAAATTTAATATGTATCGTACGAATCGAAGGTCTATAGTTAAATGGCTCAAGAACGCAGGGAATAGCAATGTCTAACTATCAAATAAATCAATCAGTTGTTCAAGATTTGCAGACAGACAAAAACACAATAATTGATAAATTTAATTCGAATAGAATTGTGTCAATTCCACAGGATATTGTTATTACATTTGATAGCGGCGTGTTGACATTGATATCAGGTAGTAAATTGTATGTCCCGAATGGTTTTGAATCAGATGGCACAACACCAAAATTTGATATATTTATTTTGCAAAAAGATGTTATATCGACAAGAAATTCATCAGTAAAAGAGTTTTATATGTATGAAACAAAGAATGATGTAATATCTCAATGGGGTAATTCAAGTTTTTGCATAATTAGTTCAGGAACGACAGCGCCAACAGGAAAAACTTTTATGTGCTGGTATGACTTGAATGATAATAAAATTAAAGTAACAAAAGATTCGGGAGCAACATGGGAAGATCGCGGAATGAGTTTTCCTTTCTGTTTGGCTACATCTAGTGATACAGCAATAAAACAAGTTGATCAATTGTTTAATGGTTTTGGATATATTGGTTCAACTTGTTATATTCTTCCAGGTGTTACTGGATATATTCCAAAAGGGTTAAATTCAGACGGAACATTAATTAATGAAATAATTACACAAACAAAAGTGTCTATAACAACTGTTACTTCATCATGGGGTACTGGTTCAGAAACCTTTTTCTTTAATGGTGTTGATAGTTATATTCATCGTGCATCAAAAAATTGTTTTTATCAAGCAACGCAACCTATAGTTAAAGATGTTGAAAATTATTGGTTTAACACAGCATCTGGAAAATATTATGAAACAAAAGATTCTGGATTAACATGGACAGAATTTAAAGCAATTCCAGCATTCACAATTACTTTTGATAATAGTTTAATTACTTCTTTAAAATCTTGTGGTGTACATGAACTAGTTAATTCAAATGCAACGAATTTATCTGACTATGGAAGAGAAATTATTTCTGGTTTAGGAAAACCTTCAGACAAATATATTGATCTGACTGTCGGGGCTTCTGGAACGACTTATATTGCTCCAATGAATGGCTATATTTATTGTAGTGGTCATGCCAATGCTTCACCTGCATATATATCAATTGATATTCCAAACTTACAATATTGTGGAATAAATGGTAATGAAGGACATGATTTAACAACAAATCAAATAGCATTAAAAATTGGTGATAAATTTACTCTACGCTATAGTAACACAACAATTAATGCTTTTAGGTTTGTTTATGATGAAGGGTGCTCTTAAATAGTCTGCTAAATCGTACGACAGATTTAATAATAAATATTTAAATCAATGTTCTTTTTATTAGTTAAAATAAAGGAGCATTGACATGGTGTCATATACAGTTAAACAAACAGTTGTTGAAAATTTAAATGCAGATCTTGATGGAAAACAACCAGCGGGCGATTATCCTACAAATGCTTCTTTAACAGAATCTCTACAATCAAATCTGTTGAATTACACAACGAACCGAATTCTTGAAATTCCACAGGATATAAAGCTTGAGTTAAATAACGGCACATTGACATTAAAAGCTGGCAGCAAGGTTTATATTCCAAACGGATTTGAATCTGATGGAACAACACCCAAATTTGATGTGTTTATTGTTAGCAAAGACGTATTGCTATCAGCTTCACTGGTAAGCAACTATTATACTTCCGGCTATGGTTGGTGTTTCAATAAAAATTTGAACAAAATACAAGGTGGAAATTTTATAGGAAATCAATTTCAAAGTGGCACTTTTGTGCAAACGGTATGCTGTATGTTTTACGACACCGCTGCAAATATTATAAGATATACCGCTGATACAGGTGCCACTTGGGAAGAAGGTTATTCTTTACCATTTGCTGTTACTCAACTGGTACACGGAACCGGTATAACATCCATTGACCAAGTCTTTAATGGTTTTGGGTATATCGGTTCAACAGAATTTGCATTACCAGGTGTTAAATATCAGTTTGCTGTTGGTACAGACAATAACGGTTTATTTAGTTCTGTTGTAAAAACTTCAAACACAGTAACAATCAGAAATAACTTAACAACGGAAACAGGTGAAGCTGTTTGTTTTTTGACCGAAGATTTTCAACCATATGCGGTTTGGCAAAATAACTATCACACTTCAGCAACACAACCAGATGACCAAACTGGAGCTGTTTGGTTTAACGGCAACGTTTTTTATCAAAATATTGGTACAAATGATTCGCCTAATTGGAAACAAAAGAATTTAATTCCTTGTTTTAACTATTCTGTGAATCAAGGAACAGTAACACAATTTAAAGGCTATGAAGTTAGCAAATTTAACTCATATCAAGACTTTGAGCTTGCTGAAAAACCATTACCTTCAAACAACTTTATTAATTTGACATTAGGTGCATCTGGAACAATCTATACAGCGCCAGCAAACGGTTGGATAAATATGAGCGTTAATTTAGCTGTTAATAATTATATGGCGTTTTTTAATAAAAACTCTGCCAACGTATCAGAGCTAATTAATATGCAATCAGCTGGCATTAATCAAAATTATACAATTGGTTTTCCAATTAGAGCTGGCCAAAAGTTTCGTGTCCAGTACGATGCTTACAACAATTTAAATAGCTTTAGATTTTATTTTGCTCAAGGAGAATTGTAAAATTTCTATTAAATGTCTAAAAATTTTACAGTTTATCTACTGTGTCTGCAGTTTTAATATTCACCATTAAAGTCGTACGACAAATTTTTAATGTAATTCTTTAGGCAATGTTCTTTTCTTTATGTGAAGGAAAGGAGTTCTGCCATGTCATCTTTTGTAATCAAGAAAACAGTTGTTGAAAATTTAGGGACTGATTTAGAATCAAAACAACCAAAAGGTGATTATAGTACAAAGGATGAAGTAGCAAATTCCATACAAGAGAATCTTCTTGACTATACTACAAACAGAGCTTTATCAATTCCTCAAGTTGTTAATTATAGTACTGAATATGTTGAAGAAAATAAAAAACGTTACCGTCTGAAAATCTTAAGAGACACCACATATTACGTTCCAAATGGGTTTGAATCTGATGGTACAACAAAAAGATTTTCAATTCGTAAAACGATTAATGACAATTATGTTGATGACGCCTTTTGGTCTGACATTGATTTACATACGGAAATGGTATTTTTTTTACTTTAAAAATGATCAAATCTTTTTAAATTCTGAAGCACGTATTGGAAGTAATGTTACTTCAGGTGACACCGCACCTACATCATTTGTTGAGGGTAAAGCATTATGATATGATTCAAAAAACAATTATGTAAAATTTACCAATGATTCTGGTGCCAATTGGTATAATGCGTCATTACCTTTATTGACGGGACAGCCTTTAAATACAAACACAACAGAACACCCGATTGCAGGATGGGTGAATGGTGTAACACAAGTGTTTAACGGTATTGGGTTTATTGGATCATATTTATTTTCACTACCGGGAATTAAATATTCTATTGCGAATGGTCGTGATGAAAACAACAAACCGATTGTTAATGAATATGAAACTAAAAGCGTCAAATTGTTTTCTGTCAGAAATGCACGATACAATAATAAAGTAGTTATTGTTGATGATAAACTTGATATTCGCAACGATGCGCAATTTGATGGTGATTCACACATTTATTGGAACAATGGAACAAAAACATTTCAACAGACTGTCGTTTTGGGATATTTTGATACACAATCAACATCACCTTTTAATATTGTTTCCTTTAAACAATGCATGGTAGATTCTTTTGTTACAGCAAATGCTTCGAACTTTTCAAATATAGGTAGAAGCTTAATAGCAAACATGGGCATGCCTTCACATAAAGTAATCAACCTCACATTAGGTGCATCCGGCACTATATATCGAGCCCCCGATAATGGATATATATCTATTGCTAAATCAGCAAGTACTGATAAGGGGTGGATTGCAATGAGTACAACATCAAACACATGCATCTTTAACAATGCAACATATGAAGGTTATGAAATAGCATATACAATGCCAGTACGAAAAAATGAAACTTTTCTCATTAATTATAGTGGTATGAAATCTGAAACCAACAGGTTTAGATTCATTTATTCAAACGGTGATACACCGGCTAAAGAAATCAAGAATTAACAAAATTTTGTATTGACAATTATTTTTATTTTGTATATAGTATTTTTATCAAGACAGATGAAAGGATTGCGAAATGAAAGTTGAAGAATTGTTTGATAAAATTGATTCGTTGCGTTTGAATAAAGAAACGAAATATGAATTGAAAAATGCAATTGAAGACATTATTGATAATTGTAAAGAATTGGAAGAACAGAAGAAAGAATTGGAAGAACAGAAGAAACAGTTTGACGATGAAAAAGCTAAACTTGAAGCACAGATTGTACGCTTAAAACAACCAAGCGAACAATTTATTGCAACTCTTGAAGAAGCTTTTAATCAGCATCCTGAATTGATTACTAACATTATTGATAACCGAATTGAGGAGGGGTTGCAGGTTCAATCCGAATATGTTTCCGATGTTGATGACGAACATGAAGAAATTAATCTCTATTATTTCGGTCATTGTTTGTAAAAGAAACCCGTTCATATTTAGCCATGAACGGGTTTTAATTTATTTGATAACCTTATAGAAAGTTTTAATTTTTGGGGTTCCTAAAAGTTTTTTATGAACATTCATTGACACTTTATTTTTAGCATAAACGTAAACAGATAGCCACTTAATTTCCTGTTAAATAAACGACTGCATAAATCAAAATGTTTAATAAAATAGGAATATAAACCTAAACTACGATATTTTTTATCAATATTGTTCATAAACTTTACTGAACTTTTCTTTATATTCATCACATAAATCTTTAAACTCATCAGATGTTTTAAATGATTTGTCGTAAATAAACTTAACATCTTCATATTCAAAAACAACAACTGATGTCATTTCTTTAAGACGTTTTAAAATTTCATATTGAAAAGATTCTATCAATTCACACATTTAAACACATGATAAAAGTTGTTTCTTAAAAGAACGCTAGAAACAGTAAACTAAAATCAATTCCAATAAATCAATTCAATAATCACACAACCGCTACCAGATGTTGGGGAACCAGATGCAGTACAACTTCCTCCAAACCCATATTGCACACCATTAATTGTATGACCAGACGCTCCTTTACCGGTCCCTCCCGCTGCAACCCAAGATCCTGTGGAACCTTGAGTTCCATTTGTGTTTATATCTCCGCCTGACGCTGTTCCTCCTGCGCCTCCTGCTTGTGATGCTGCCCCTGTTGCGGCTATTCCACCATGGCCTAAACCACCTATTTGACTCAAGAAAACAGAATTTTGACCATTAGTACAGTAGTTTGATATAGCGGCACCTACAGTAAAATTGATCTTTCGACCCGATAAACTTGAGCCATATTGTTTTCTAGAATAACCAGCTGATCCACCGCCGGACGCACAATGAATTTCATGTGCGTAACCAGCAACCCCACCTGAACTGCCACCACTTCCAACGACATGGACAATACAAGATATTGTATTATTCGGAATTGTTACGGAACCAGATGATATATATGTTAAGACTCGACTAACTTTAGTTCCGTAAACTAGTCGTGAGCCGTAATAAATTCTTTTTGCTGTTTTATTGTTGCCAGTAATTTTAATTAGCTTTTTCGAGCCTTTAAAAATAGACATGTTGACACCTGCTATAATGTTTATGAATTAAGAACATCGAGTCGTACGAGTAGTTTTATAAAATTTAGGCAATAGAATATTCGTACGACTTTAAGTTCTACATACATTAAACACATCAGGAGTAGCGCAAATGTCAACGTTTACAATAAGACAAGATACAATTACAGATTTGTCCACTGCTTTAAATGATAAACAGGATAAAAATAATGCTTTAACAACAAATACTAATCAATCTATAAGTGGACATAAGTCTTTCACACAACAGTTGCCTTTTGAGGTTGTGCGAGACACCAATCAGCAAGAAGTGCCTTCACAAAATACAGCAGGTCAAATTGGTTTATATAGAAACAAAACATTTTCAAAAGGTGACGGTTATTCATCATGGTTGCAAGGTTGGCGAAGCAGTGACGGATACACTGTGTCAAGTCTATATGCTCGTCGTTTTCTTGAATCCGATGAAAAGGAGATTATTGCTGAATTAAGCGTTAGTATTGATCCAAATGGTAAAACTTGTGCCACTTGTCCAACCCCGCCAGAAAATCATAATTCTTCATCTATCGCTACAACAAGGTGGTCACGAGCAAACATCTCAATGGTTCCTGGAAACTATATAGATTTAACATTAGGTGCAAGTAACAGTAAATATATTGCACCTGCAAATGGTTATGTCGTTTTTCAAAAATCTTCAACAGCACCTCATCAAGAAATTCGTTTAACAAATTTAGCAAATGGACTTGTTGGTTATGCAAACACTGAAGCAACTATGGGAAGAGCTTTAGGTTGTGTTGTGCCA
>CALAFU010000286.1 GCA_937891325.1 uncultured Candidatus Melainabacteria bacterium
AATTAACATTAATTGTTGATAACAAAATATTATCAGCGACAGGTTCGGTTAAAAACGCGTCTGAAATATTCAACAATTCAGGCGGAATTTTGTCATCTTTTAATAAAACAATTGTAATTACGTTATCTTTAATAGAATTAATTTTTCTGTACAATTGTGGCAAATCAATTGATTTTGAAGAAGCGTCAAGAATAATGATATTCGCAACCTCAACCTCAATTGCATCTAAAAACATTTGATTATCAGTCGCAAACATAAAATCATGCGAGAATTTGCTCAAAAGCTCGTCATAATGCTTAATTTTGTCGTTATTATCTGAAACCAATAAAATCTTTGCCATAATAATATCTTATCAATAATAAAAAAAGGGGCAAATCGTTAACAGACTGTAACTTTCGTTAATAATCTTGCTTGTATTTTATTTTTGTGGTTATAATAAAAGTATGAAGTGAGTTATTCCTCTTAAAACTCATTTCAGTAAGAGTCAAGCGGCTAGACCCTTACGAGTAGAAAATTAAGAAGGACAAAAAACAAAATGTTAAAAATCAGATTAAAAAGATTAGGCTGCAAAAAGAACCCAGCTTACAGAATCGTAGTTACAAACTCAACATCAAAACGTGAAGGCGCTCCTATTCAAGAATTAGGACACTACAACCCAAAAACTAAAGTTATGGTTTTGAACAAACAAGAAGCTCTAAATTGGGTATCTAAAGGCGCTCAACCAACTGAAACTGTTGCATACTTAATTAAAAACTGCAACGATGACGGTTCATTAAACTACAAAAAACCTGAAACAGTTAAATTATCTAAAAAAGCTTTAGCTAAAAAACAAGCTGAAGAAGAAGCAAAAAAACAAGCAGAAGCTGAAGCAGCTGCCGCTGCAGAAGCACCAGCAGAAGAAGCTCCTGTTGAAGCTTAGTTTCCTGTTTCAAGATATAAATTCTTTAAAAAAGGCGGTTTTGATGAAATCAAAACCGCCTTTAAAATATCTTAAAAAGATTTAATCAATTCCTAAAGCCTTGTTACGTCTAAACCAAGTAAGCTGACGTTTTGCGTAATTTCTCGAGTGTTGCTTAATAAGCTCAATCGCTCTATCTAAATCAATTTCGCCATCTAAATATTGCAAAATTTCTTGATACCCAATTGTTTTTACAAAGTTTGGAATACGTCCATGTTTTGCAAGTAGAGCCTTCGTCTCATCAATTAAACCATTTTCAAGCATAATATCTACACGCTTATTTACCCTGTCATAAATTTCTTCACGTGGCATGTTAATACCAATCCATTCCACATCATACGGAACTTCTTTTTGACAAGCAACTTCTGACATTGGTTGTCCTAAACCTTTGCAAACTTCAATTGCACGAATAAGTTTTCTTTTTTCAGGTGTAACCATATTATCTAGCGTTTTTTCGTCTAATTTTCTCAAAATTTCGACTAAATCTGCCAATTCTAAAGTTGAAAGTTCTTCTCTAAGTTCTGGATTTGGTTCAACTCTAGGCAAATCAAAACCTTCAAGCAAAATTCTAAAATATAAACCCGTTCCACCTGCAATAATTGGTAGTTTTCCTCGACTCAAAATATCTTCAATAGCCTTTGTTGCATCATCATAAAAATTAGCAACGGTGTAATTAATTTCAGGTTCAACCACATCAATAACGTGATGCGGAATACCTTCTCTTTCTTCCAAAGTTGGCTTTGCAACTGCAATTTCAAAACCTTTGTACACAAGTCTTGAATCGGCAGAAACAACTTCTCCGTCATATTTATGCGCTAATTCAACCGCTAACTTACTTTTGCCTGTCGCTGTCGGCGCTGCTATTGCTATTACTTTGGATTTTTTGTTCATAATATAAGAATAATAATACAAAAACGTAAACTATGAAATACACGTAAACTAGTGTCATAAATAGCAATGCAATCGGGCTTATCAAGGATAAAATATTCAACATCATAAAAACATTATTCAAAACAACTATGATTAGAAATAATAAAATGATTTGCGGATGTTTTATCAAGATTTTTGCGGAATTTTTTAATGCTTTAAACACATTTTTCGTATTATAAAAAATTTCTGCCGGCCAAAATAGAGTAAACAATGAATAAACAAACATAGTTAGAGAAAAGATTGCAGACCAACCGTAAACAATTAACAATTGATAAACTGTCAAATCCTCTAAAAATGATTGAAATGCAGCAAAAGATGAAAAATC
>CALAFU010000287.1 GCA_937891325.1 uncultured Candidatus Melainabacteria bacterium
TAGCTTTTGGTATTGTTAGAATCTCAAAAGTATTTATTTGTATATCTTCTTTATATTTATACATTCCATGTTCAAAGTATATTTTATTACTGTTCAAAAGTTGTTCAAGTTCTGTTTTGCAATCGCACTCTGCAATCATGTTAATTTCATCAAGTGTAAATTCTTTTAAATGTTTTGCTAATTTTTCTATGTTCAAATTATATCCTCCACGATTTCCTCAGTTATTTCAGTCAAATTATTATCTTTTGCGACAATTTCAAGTTGGTTAATTAATTGCACTATTTGTCGAAAACGATTATATTTTTTGTGTATGTATTCAATAGAATCAGCTGTAAATTTAATTTCTGCTAATTGATTTATTATTTGAGCAATATCATTTACCCCAAAAGTTTCAAATTTCACAATCTCTGAAAACCTATCAAAAAGATGTTTGTATCGTTCTAGTTTTTTATGTGCCAATCCCATTCCAACAAAAATTATTGGACAATCCGTTTCATCGTGAATATCTCTTAAAATTTCTATCGTTTTTAAGTTATTCATCAAGTAATCAATTTCATCAACAATAATCAGTTGAGTTTTTTGTTTTAATTTTTGTACTATCAAATTAAAATTATCTGACGTTAAATATCTCGGAATTTCGTCCATTTCTTTAGCGATTTCTTCTAACAACCATCGTCCTGTCATAAGATTTGTCGCTCTCAAATATATCGCATCATATTTACAAGCTAACCATAATGCTGTTTGGGATTTACCAAGTCCTGGTTCACCATATATTAATCCCATTTTGTGGATATTCTTTGGTTTGTTTAAAAGATTTTCAACAAGTCCAATAAAGTTTTTGACATTAGTTGTTTTAACAAAAATTCTATTCATATAAAAGTCTATACTCCTTAGTTTGTTTAAAGTCTGTTATCCATTTATCTTCAGGGTTATTTTTGATTAAATACTCATATTTTTCTGAATTATTTTTGAATATTTTTTGAACACCTTTTGAACGTACTTTGAACTCTGTTTGAACAGGGGTTGAATTTTCTTTAACCATTTTTGTTTCTAAAAATTTTGTTTCATCGTTTGAAAGGTATGCCTTTACTGCAGTTATAGTTTTCTTATGTAATTTTCTTTGTTTAACAATTTTTTGTTTATAATCTTCAAAATCAGTAACCGTACCTAATAATTTTGCCATTGGGTGAGTTTCGGTTACCCGTTCAGCAGTACATAAGTATTCACCTTTTGTTGTATAAACCTTGATACTCGTTAAATCAAAGAGGTTGTATTTAATTAGAACTTTACTTTTAAAGCCATAAAGTCGTTCATCAAAATAATCACAGTTTAAAAACCTGATTCCGTTTCTCTGTATAGTCTTAACTTCAGTTGCAAGCATCAAATCGTCTAGCAAATTAATATCTACATTTTGTCTTTTTCTACTTTCTAAAACTTCTGCTATTGTGTTATTTGGTGCATTCGGACAAAGTTGAGAATTTTTGAAATTCAACCACATATCAATCATTTTTATTGTTTCTTCTAATGTTGGAATGTAGTCATTATGCAATGTTTTGTGCAACCTTTCATTTCGCATCAAATACGCAGGTTTATTTTGAATGTTACTTCCAACATAACTTGGTAATAACTTTTCAAACCCTTCTTGAAATTCTTTGAAAAATCTTTCAATAACTTTTGCTCTTGCGTTATATGGTCTTGCAAATACAGTTTCTATTCCTAACTTTGAATAAAGTCCATTAAAACCAAGTTCCGTAAAACCTTTATTGTCTGTAAAATATTTTGCTCTAAATGCTCTGCCATTATCTTGATACACAATTTTAGGTATCATATCTAAATTGATTATTGAATTTCTTAATGCACTTGCTATACATTGCGTGCTTTCTTCTAGCATAATTTCATAACCAACTAGTGCTGTTGATTTCCAATCAAGAAAGCCTACTAAAGTTGCTCTTGTGGGTTTACCCGTGAATGGATTTATTACATTAAATGCTAATTTATGACCGTCTGCTACAAGAATATCCCCAACTTCAAGCAAACTTGCATCACGTTTTATATATGGTTCAACTTTATCTGACAGAGCTTTTTCACCATCACGTGCTAAAACCCATTTATCATAATTATTTTTCTTAAACCAATTTGCATATTTTCTAAAAGTAATATCTGCTGGAATATATGATTGACCTTGTTGTTGAAGTTTGTATTTTGTAAGAGCTATGGCTTTACCTATACAAAGCCTATTGGGGTGGAGTAATAATCCCATAAATATTTTTATTTCTTCATCACTCAAACAAGTTCGGTATTCATCTACCTTTGCATATTTGTATTGTGGGATAAGTTTAGTATAATCTTCGGTTCCATTAAGTGTATTCTTCCATCGGTGAAGTGTGCCTCTACTGATTTTACCTAATATCTCAAAAAGATGTGAATTACTTGTATTATGTAAATTAACAAAGTCATAATCAGCTTGAAGTTTATTATCTGATTTCTTGCGAAATTCTTTCCATTGATTAAGCAAATCTAATCTTGCTAGGGCTATTTTCTTTGATTTTTCTGGAGTGAATATAACTGAACTTTCCATGGTTAATTTAACCTTTCGATATACCAATTACTCATACCAAAATGATTAAAATTCCATTGAAGGTCAAAATAAAAATCAGATTCAAAATTTTTATTAAATTTAAAAGTTTGTTTATTATTTTGATTTCTAATAGAACTATCTAATGCAAATTGTATTTCTTTTGAAAATCTTGATTTAAAGTTACTATAAGGAATATTTAGAGTTTCTTTAGTTAATTTATTTCTCAAAATCATCTTCAAACCCTCTAATATTATCTAATTCAATATTGTATCTTTTACCTTGCTTATCTACACACGTTGCAAAGTCTACATCGCCATCAGCAAATGTATTTTTCCAAATACAAATCAATAAACCTATTTCTTGGGTTTTAAGGTTTAAAATCTTCGTTCCCAAAAGTTGGTAATCTTTTTCTATCATTGCGAGTTCCTTTCTTTTGCAATGACATCTATCACTCTTTGTCTCAAAGAAATCAACTCCTTGTCTCAATCTCAGAGACAATTCGACACAATTTAATATTTCAAACCTTAGTTAAAGAAATGTTAAGTGGCTAAAGTTCAATAAAATATATAGTTTAGGTTGCTTGCAAAAATTGCAAGTAACCTCTTTTTAATTTAAAAATATAGGAAAAAATTTAGACTTTAAACTGTTCCACTCCAACCTAATATTTCGCTATTAATTTTTTCAATAACTTCTGGCGATAGAAATTTTGCAGGTTTCTTTTTATGTAAAATATTATCCAAATTTTTCGTTTGTTCTTTTTCTTTTTTATTTATGATTTTGATAATGTTTTCTAATGCACAAATTGAGTGCTTATTCAAAATTTTATTGTTATCAATATCATCGTTTAATTTCATAAGTAGTTTTGTGCCAACATTATAAATATCTCCAACAAATTGTTTTGAAAAATCTTTTATTCTAACGATATGATTGTCCCATTTATATTTCTTTTTCCAGTTAAAAACAGTTCTGCGTGAGATATTTAATTTTTCGGCAATCATTTCAGGGGATAAATTTTCAACACAGTATAATTTTTCTACTTCGTGAAGTAAATGTAATTTGTTCATTTAAAACCCTTTTAAACCTTGTTTAAAGACCTTTTACAATGACATTAATTACTCTTGTTTCAACAGAAGTCAAGTGTTTTCATCACAATCTCAGAGATCATTACTGTCATCTCAAACCATTAGATACTTTTTTACTTGCATTAAATGCACAAGGCTAAAACGTAAATATATCGTGATAAGTTAGTAATATATTTTAAAATCGGTGAAATTTTGGTGCAAATATTGCATAAGAAAGTGCAGATAAAGTCCAATTAGTGCAAGTGCATCTCATTCTATCAAAATCGCCATAAAAGGCTTTATGTTTTGGCTTTAGCGATTATATGACCATCTCACACTTGCACTTTATTTACAACAATTAAAAAAGAGCCTCATAATGAGACTCAAATTTTAAATGGGGCGGGTGATGGGATTCGAACCCATGCATATCGGAACCACAATCCGAGGTCTTAACCACTTGACGACACCCGCCACCAATACTTATTTTATTATTCTGCTTTTCCTATTAGTTAATTCTTTGGAACATGTAGCCAATGCCACGTGCTGTTAAGATTAATTCTGGATTTGCAGGATCTGCTTCTAATTTTGAACGTAATCTTGAAATATGTACGTCAACTACACGTGTATCAATTCTGTGATCTGGTGGGTATGCCCATACGTGTTGCAAGATTTCGTTTCTTGAATATGCTTGACCTGAGTTGTTTACTAACAATTCTAACAAGCTGAATTCCATACCTGTAAGTCTGATACGTTCGTTCTTTCTGAACACTTGTCTTCTTGCTGTATCAATTTTAATGTTACCTGTTGTGATAACGTTTTTAGTAACTTTTCCTGTTGGAACAACTGCTTCACGGCTGTTTGTTCTTCTTAAAACTGCTTTTACACGAGCTTCTAATTCTTTTGGTGAGAATGGTTTGATTACATAATCGTCTGCACCTAATTCTAAGCCTGTAATTCTTTCTGAAACATCACCTAACGCTGTCAAAATAATGATAGGCACATCTGATGTTCTTCTGATTTCTCTTGTTACACCATAACCATCTACTTTAGGCATCATTACGTCTAAAACTACTAGGTCTGGATTTGTTTTATTAAATACGTTGATTGCTTCTTCACCGTCTTCTGCAACGACTACGTCGTAACCAACCATTTTTAAACGAGTTTCTAGAATTCTTCGGATACTAGCTTCATCGTCAGCTACTAAGATTCGTTGACGGTCTTCTGTTTCGTTTTGCATTTCAGCGTTATCTGTCATGTTTTTTTCCTTACATTTCCTAAGCTACTAATAAAATCTTAACATAAATAAAATTATTATTAATATAAATTTATTTTTCTAAATACATCTTAATATAAACAAAAAATAATTGCAAACATATTTTTTAATTTTTTTTGAAAACTTTGATTACGATTGTTTTTGACCGATAAGGCGTTCAAATTCTTCAAAATCTTCTTTTGTGTCAATACCTACGGGTTTTTCGTTTACAATTGCAGTTTTAATCTTCATTCCCATTTGTAATGCTCTTAACTGTTCTAGGCTTTCAGCAATTTCTAGCGGTGTTTGAGGCGAAGTTGTCATTTTTACTAAGGCTTCTCTTGTGTAACCATAAATACCGATATGACCGTAGAATGGCGCTGGATTTTCATTTCTTTCAAATGGAATTTTTGAACGAGAGAAGTATAGGGCAAATCCGTCGTTATCGATTACGCATTTAACCAATTGAGGTTTTTCAACGTCTTCTTTGCCTTTGATTGGGCAAATTAAAGTCGAAATATCTGCCTTGTGGTTTTTAACCCCGTCGATTACGGCTTCAATGTAATTAACTTTAATCATCGGTTCATCGCCTTGAAGATTAATTATATATTCAAAATCCTTGTGTCGGTCTGCAACCTCTTTAATTCTGTCGCTTCCGCATTTGTGATTAACTGAAGTCATTTCAACGTCACCGCCAAAGGCTTTTACTGCATTGAAAATTCTTTCATCATCAGTTGCAACGATAACTGCATCAACCCCTTTGGCTTGTTTAGCTTTTTCGTAAACCCATTGAATAATAGGTTTTCCGCCAGCTACTAAAAGTGGTTTACCTTCTAATCTGCTAGAGCCGTATCTTGCAGGGATAATAATTGCAGTTTTCTTTTTGCCAAACATTTTGAACCTCTTTTCTGATAACAAAAGTTTAGCACAAACAGAAATTTTAATGTTTCAATTTAATAAGTTCTTGGATTTGTTTGTCAGAGAAGTTGTTTGCGACAAAGTTGAAGTTAGAACCTTTGAAGGCTACGACTTGTTTATTTTTGAAAATTTTTGCTATTTTGTTTAATTCAACGGCTCTTTTCTTCACAAAAACACCGCCCAAACTTGAAAGAACAAATTTGTCTGGGTAAACGTCTAGTTTCAATGCTATGCCCCAATTTGAGAAATCAAATTTTTCCTTGCTACCGTGCATAGTCATTCTAGTTTTGTCGATGTAATCTTTGTAAAAACTGTTAGAAATCCAATATTTTGTGAAAATTGGCATTTTATCTTCGTCAGCAACATCTTTTATTGGCAAATAAACTTCGTATTTTTTACCCGCTTTAACTCTCCAAATTACGAATGGAACAAGTAAAATTGCGATAACTACGACGGTAAATAATTCTAGATGTTGCATGATGTGCTCCTTTATTTAGTTACAACAAAAGAAACCCATTGGTCTTGATGTATTTCATCAATAATTTTTAAATTTTCACGCTCGATAGCTTCTAAGACAATAGGTGCTTTCTCTAATAAAATACCACTTAATGACATTTTTGAACCATCTTTCATTAAATTTTTTAAATCACCCATAATCTCGAAAAGTACGTTGTGCAAAATGTTTGCACATACGAAATCAAATTTTTTGTTAATTTTATCGGCAGAACCAAGTTCAAAAGTACATTCTTCGTGGTTCAATTTTGCGTTTTCTTTTGCCACCTCAATAACTGTATCGTCGATGTCGCAACCGTAAACTTCACTTGCGCCTAATTTTTTTGCAAGGATTGATAAAATTCCTGAACCCATGCCGATATCAGCCATAGTTTGACCTTTTTTGAAATATTTTTCTAATGCGACCATGCAAAGTTGAGTTGTTTGGTGAGTTCCTGTGCCGAAAGCGCACCCAGGGTCAAGGTTTATAATAATTTCGTCTTCACTTTTTGGAGTGTATTCAAGCCAAGTCGGAACGATTGTAATTTTGTCTGTAACGTGTGTTACGTCCCATTTTTCTTTCCACTTTTTAGACCAATCTTGATTTTCTTTTTCTTCAAAAGTGTATTCCCAAGAGCCAAGTTCTTCGTCTGAAAGTCCACGAGATTTTAGAAGCTCTTTTTGCTCTTGCAAAATTTTTTCGACATCGGGCATTTCCCCTCTAATAAAGGCTTTAAGAGTACCTTCTGTTGTAGCAACCATTTCAAGGTCTTTGTAGGTTTCTTCCACCATAACAACGCCTTCGCAGTTGAAAACGTCAAACAAAATGTCAGAAATAACTTCTGACATTTCAGGATTAATCTTTATTTGCAATTCATAATAATTATTAGTCATGTAAAAAACAACCCATTTTACGATATTTTTCGTATCTTTGTTTGCGTAATTTTTCTGGTGACATCTTAGTCAATTTTTTAAGTGAAGAAAGAATATCTTTTTTCAAAGTTTTAGCCATTTCTTCCTTGTTGTTGTGAGCGCCACCCATAGGTTCTTTAACACATTCATCAATAATTCCAAGTTCTAACAAATCGCTTGCAGTAATTTTTAATGCGTTTGCTGCATCAGCGGCTTTTGTTGCGTCGCGGAATAGAATTGATGCACAACCTTCTGGTGAAATTACTGTATAATATGCGTACTCAAGCATTTTTACATCGTTTGCAACTGCTAAACCTAACGCACCACCTGAACAGCCTTCACCTGTAATAACTGCGATAACAGGAACATCAAGTTTTGCCATATCTCTAAGGTTTTGAGCAATAGCGATACCTTGACCGTTTTGTTCTGCTGTAATTCCTGGGTAAGCCCCTGGGGTGTCGATTAGGGTAACGATTGGTAAATTAAATTTGTTTGCGTGGTTGAATAAACGCATTGCCTTTCTGTAACCTTCTGGTTGAGGCATACCAAAGTTATATTCTAAGTTTTCTTTTGTAGTTGAACCTTTTTGAGTACCTACAAAAACTGCGTTGAAGTTTCCGATTTTACCCACACCACCGATGATAGCTCTATCATCAGTACCAGCTCTGTCGCCATGAAATTCAATGAAATCGTCACACATCAATTGCATGTAGTCCAAAAAGTTTGGTCTTTTGGCGTGTCTTGCAATTTGCAACTTTTCAGAAGGTTTAAGATTTTCGTAAATCTCTTTTTGATAATCCTTCGCTTGTTGTTCAAATTTTTCGATTTCGTTATCTAAGTTCATTCCTGACTCCGAGCTTATTTTTTTTAGTTCGTCAATTTTTTGTTGTATATCCAAAATTGGCTTTTCAAATTCAAATGCCATAATTAAAAATCCTCATTTATTCTTCAACAGGAACTGTGTACCCGTGCATATCAAAGATTTTAGACAAGTTTTCTCTCAAGTCTTTTCTCTTTGAAATAATGTCAACTTGACCGAATTTCAAAAGATATTCAGCAGTTTGGAAACCTGATGGTAATTTTTGGTGGATTGTTTGTTCAATAACCCTTTTACCAGCAAAACCGATTCTAGCGCCTTGTTCAGCGATAATGATGTCGCCTAAAGTACCGAAACTAGCAGTTACACCACCGTAAGTAGGTTCTGTTAATAAACAAATATATAGAACTTTTTCTTCGTCCATTTTTGCACAAGCACAAGATGTTTTAGCCATTTGCATTAAGCTCAAAGCACTTTCTTGCATTCTTGCACCACCAGAAGATGTGATAGCAAGCATAGGAATTTTTCTTTCAACAGCTTCTTCCATCATTCTAGTAACTTTTTCACCTACAACGCTACCCATTGAACCGCCCATAAAGTTGAAATCCATTACGGCAGTTGCAACTTCGTGACCTTCAATTTTACCGATACCTGTAACAACAGCGTCGTTAAGGTTTGTTTTTTCAACAGCCTCTTTAATTCTGTCCTTGTAAGATTCAGTATCTACAAAGTCTAGAGGGTCTGTTGGACGAATGTCAGAATACATTTCAATGAAACTACCTTCATCAAATAGTTGCTTGATTCTGTCTCTAGCGCCTAATCTGAAGTGATAATCACATTGAGGGCATACGTTTAAGTTTTCTTCTAAATCTTTATTTGTTAATTGCGCTCCACAGTGGACACACTTAGTCCACAAACCTGGGAACGTTATATTTTCTACTTTAGCTTCTGATGAGCGTCGTTCAATTTGCGCTTCTTTTCGCTTATCAAACCATTCTTGTATACTCATAAACTATCCTTTTTTGTGTCATAAATTATGTTGTTTTGTACCAACTTCTTATAATATTATACATCAAACTGAAATTAGTCAATCTTTTTTTCAACAGGCTTGCCCAAATAGCGTTTAACATTGTCTGACAGCTGAATATTTTGTATTGCTAAATTGTATTTTTTTAAATCTGCAATATTTGTTTGTTCTGTCAATAAATCTTTTTTAGGAACACTTGGACTTAGCGAATTTTTAACCTGCTCAAACTCGCTAGGATTGTTTTGTCGAATGACTTTTGTAATAATTTCATCTGGATTATTTGAACCAATTTTATATTTAGAAGAAAGGTTTGCAACGCTTGTACCTTGTTCTAACTTGTAAAGCCATTGAATAGAGGTTTTGTCACGAGGTGAAAGCGATACAACGCCGTATTTGTGTGGTGTGTACATAATATCTGTGTCATAAGGACTGTGACCTAAGCCTAAAGCGTGACCAATTTCGTGCAAAATTGTGTGATAAACTTCTTCTTCAGCCATATATCGTTGGCACATTACACCGTCAGAAAGTCCGATTGAAACTTCTGCACCAAAAAGTCTGTTTGTTGCATCAAAGCTGAATTTGCAATGTCCAAGAGCTTTGCGGTCAATGCGTCGCCATTCAACATTAATATTTGAGTTTAATAAATTATCTACAAGCACAAAGCGAACACGCCCCATACTTGCTCTTTCCCATTCTTCACAAGCCTTGATTACCATTTGTTTGTATAAATAATCTTGTCCTTGCTTTGAGTAGAATTTCATAGGAGCAATAAAAACGTTCAAAGGCATAAACGTCCAGCGTAACAGCCCTTTACTTTTAAAACTTTCGTTCAAATAAGTTTTCATTTCCATACTTTTATTGTATAATATTTTTTGCGAGTTGACAACTCGGGGAGAATAATCGTTAAAAAAGGAGATTTGCCAATGAACATGGGTCAAATGATGCAAATGATGCAAAAGGCACAAACTATTCAAAAGAAATTACAAGAAACTCAAGAACAATTAGCTCAATCTGAATTTACAGGCGAAGCAGGCGGTGTTACTGTTACTTGCGACGGTCAAGGTAAATTCAAATCTATAAAAATTTCTAAACAAACAATTAACCCTGAAAATCCTGACTCTGTTGATGATGATACAATCGAAATGTTAGAAGACGTTATCACAACTGCAATTAAACAAGCAACAGAAACAGCTTCAAAAGAAATGGAAACAAAAATGAAGGCTGTTACAGGCGGTATCAGTATTCCAGGACTTTGCTAAGAGGGTAATTAGTTAATGATTTATCCAAAATCAATAGCAACTTTAATCGAGCAATTTCAAAAGTTTCCGTCAGTAGGACCGAAATCAGCTCAAAGAATGGCATTTCACTTGTTGAAAATGCCTGTATCAGAGGTGGAAAAATTTGCAAGAGCTGTTGTTGAGGCAAAACAAAGCACAGTAGCGTGCGAAATTTGTTATAACCTATCTTCAACAAGCCCTTGCGAAATTTGCTCGTCTACAACTCGTGATAGAAGTACAATTTGCGTAGTTGCAGAGACAAAAGACCTTATTGCTATTGAAAAAACGAATGAATACAAAGGCTTGTATCACGTTTTGCAAGGCTTAATCTCTCCAATCGACGGTATTGGAGCTGAAGATATTAGAATTAAAGAGCTTTTAAGCCGTTTAACAGATGAGAATGTGAAAGAATTAATTTTGGCACTTAGCCCTTCAGTTGAAGGCGAAGCGACAAGTTTGTATTTGACAAAACTTGTGAAACCTTTTGGAATAACAGTTTCAAGAATTGCGTTTGGCTTGCCTGTTGGAACAGACTTGGAATTTGCAGATGAAATTACACTTGCAAAAGCACTAGAAGGTCGTCGCGAAGTATAGATTAGATGTATGGAAGTAAACAAAACTCAATGTCATCCTGAATTTATTTCAGGATCTCATAAATATTCCGATGAAACTATTAAGCAATGAGTCAATAAGGGTTAAGTCGCTAAGTCGAA
>CALAFU010000288.1 GCA_937891325.1 uncultured Candidatus Melainabacteria bacterium
TTTTTTTGTTTGTTAATGCAAATGTAAGAAAGAATTGTTGCTAAAATGCAAATTGCACAACCGCCCAAATAGGTTAAAATGAAGCCACTTAGGTTGATTTTTTGTGCATAAGAAAATAAAAATTCAAAACCAACTACACCGAACAACATTCCAAAACGTCCTGTCATTCTGTGCAGTCCTGCAATTGCACCTTCATTGTTGTTTTTTGCTTGTTGCATAATGTAATTGTTGTTTGAGGTAATAAAAAATGAAAAAGAGAGACCAAGTAGGATGAAAAACATTACGGTATACACTAAATTAGAATTTTGTATGTTTACAATAAAGAATATAATTGATAAAACTGATGCCAAAGATGCCAATGACGATACTTTTGCGGGCAAATATTTTTTAGAAATTTTTCCGTAAATTAGGCTAAAAGTCATATAACTAGCAGAATAAATAATGAATAATAAGCCTATTTTAAATTCTGATAAGTGTTTAATTTCAGCCAAATAAAAAGGCATTATAAAGTTGTTTCCGGCTAAAAATGCAGAGATTAAAAACATTGCAGAATTTGCACAAGAAAAATATTTGTCTTTAAGTAAATTCAAGTCTAAAAGTGAATTTGAATTTTTTTGACAATGATAGATGAAATAGATTAATAAAAATAACGAAATAACAAGTATACTCATCATTGTAGCGTTCATAAAACCAACGCTGTTAAGACGATTTAGCCAAAAAGTTAAGCCTAAAACTGCGAAAAAGCTTAAGAAAGAGCCTGTTAAATCAAATTTTTCTGTTGAAACATTGTTTCTGTTTTCAACTAGAGATTTATTAGACAATATAAGCGTTATAACTGTTATAACTGCAATTCCAACAGGTACGTTGATTAAAAATATCCAACGCCAAGAAAGCAAGCCCGTTAAAAGTCCGCTAATTGGTGAACCAAGCATTATACCTAATGCTGCTGCCGATGCGCTATAACCAAAACCTTTGCCACGTTCCTCTTTTGGCATAAATTTTCCAATCATAGCTTGTGGCATTGCGTAAAGTATAGATGCACCCAACCCTTGTATTATTCTAGATGCTATCAATTGGCTTAAATTTTGTGATAATGCGCAGAATAAAGAACTTGCTGTAAAGATTACAAATCCAGATACAAAAAGTTTTTTCAAACCAATTCTATCAGCCAATTTGCCACATATCAAAAGTAATGATACAACCATTAGATTGTAAGTCATTACAACCCAAGAAATGTCGGCTTTTGATACGTTCAAATCGCCTGCAATTGCAGGAATTGAAACATTGATAATATACGTATCAAGGTTTACCATAAATGATGCGGCTGCGGTTGATATGATTAGTGGTAAAAACTTTTTATTCATTTTTAAGCAACCGCCATATCTTGATAAATCGCTTGTGTTTCTTCAAAACCTATTTTATCCGCGTTTCGACCTTGTGACCAATAATCAATGTCGTTAGACATACAAGCTAGGTTGATAATCGCATCTGCATTAGGTGTTTCTATTCCAAGTTTCTTGCCAATTGTCGAAATTGGAACAAGAGAATAAGGTATATCTTCTGTGATATATCTATGTTTTAAATCATTTGGTGCGTGTTGAATTTTAAACGCAGAAATATTTTGAATTGTGTCGTAAATGTTATTATAATGAAGATTATACAAGCTACACATAATTTCAGTAACACTCATTACATTTTTATAAAAATGAGAAGCGACTTCACAACGCTCTTTATCGACTTTCTCCATTACTCTAGCGACACTAGGAGTTATGTCATAAAACGAATTTTTATACGCTCCAAGTTGTTCAATTCGGCTCATATTGCATAAAGTTGTAATTGTATGCAATACAGAACTAGGGTTGCTAAAACTTGTTTGCCATACATTTTCAGCCTTGTAAAATTGAGGGTAAATTTGATTTAAAATATTCAAAGCTCTATCAGTATCTTTAGGGTTGTATGCAGAAAACATCACACTTGATTTCATACTTTTTATTAAAATACTGCCGTTTCCTGTAAGTTTTGTTGTGTAAACAAAAGAACCGGTTTCACAAACAGTAAAGTCTTTTTCACGGTTAAAGTTTTTTAAATAATTATTGAAATTTACAGCAGAAAATCCACCACAAGGGTATACAATAATTTGTCCTGATTTGCCGAATTTTGCAATAAGTTCATTGTATGCTTCTTGTGCAAAAGCAGGAACATTTATCATTATAATATCAGCTCTTTTTATTGCTTTAATGGTGTCTTCTTCAATAAAATCAGTTGGAATGGTTACAGGATTTTTGTATTTTTCTGTCATTCCTTCAATTGTAATTTTGCCCAGACTTTTGAACAATTTAAGTTTTGAATTATGTGGTGCAACAGAGGATAAAACAACATCATATCCAGAGTTTTTTAAATCTGATGACATCGCAAAACCGCCATGTCCACTACCTAATACTGTAATTTTCATAAATAACCTCTAGTTTTATTGTTAGGCTTAACTAACATGAAAAGTTTAAACGACAAAAGAGATATTGACAATATAAATGTTAGGTAATATTAACATTTTTTTACAAATAAATTTCTTCTTGAAAATTGATTTGTTTATTTTATTATTTTGTTGTAAATATTGGGATTAAGGAATTGTTTATGAAAAAAGCAGTTTGTTTATTACCTCTTGCATTAGGAACTTTCGGACTAGGTTTGACCGAATATGTGATGATGGGAATTCTTCCAGATACAGCAAAATCAATGAATTGCTCTATTCCTTTGGCGGGTAATTTTATCTCTCTTTACGCATTAGGTGTAGTTTTTGGTTCTATTTTATTGGTTTTAAGTGGTAGGACTAAACCTTTAAAGCAAATCTTAATTGCGTTAGCAACAATATTTACATTGGCAAATTTGGCGTTGGCATTTGCGCAAAATTATTTCGTATTTTGTGCGTTGAGATTTATTGCTGGGCTTCCGCATGGCGCATTCTTCGGTGTTGGCGCGATAGCTGCAGGAAGACTTTGCGATAGAGGGAAAACAAATCAAGCTGTTGCTACAATGGTTTCAGGCATGACAATTGCAAATCTGCTAGGAATACCTTTTGGTACATTTTTGAGCCATAATTTTTCTTGGAGAATAACTTTTTTAATCGTTGGACTTTTTGGTTTTCTTGTTCTTTATTCGATAATAAGATTAGTTCCATATTTAAAACCGTTACCAGATACAGGTTTTAGAGGTCAGTTTAAATTCTTCAAATCACTTGCCCCATGGCTTTTAATTTTAGCCGTAGTTATGGGAAATGGTGGAATTTTCTGTATGTATAGTTATATAAATCCGCTATTAGTAAATGTTTCAGGTATTCAAGCTAAGTATGTTTCGCTTGTAATGATACTTGCAGGTGCAAGTATGTGTTTAGGAAATTATTTAGGTGGAAAATTCTCGGATAAATTTTCACCTTCTCTTGTAGCGGGTAATATTCAATTAATTGCTTGTATTGCGTTGTTAGGAATGTTTTTCTTTTCTTCAAATCTAATAATAGCAATAGTTTTAATGTGTGTATGTACAGGTTGCTTGTTTGGAGTTTCTGCTCCACAACAAGTTTTGTTGATTGATAATGCAAAAGGGGGAGAAATGCTTGGTGCTTCTTGCTCTCAAATATCTTTCAATCTCGGAAATGCAATAGGTGCATTTGTTGGAGGTATACCAATAACTCATGGTTTAGGATATGAATATACTGCACTTCCGGCATCATTATTTGCTCTTGTAGGATTTTCATTATTATTTTATTTTTACAAAAGATATGTTTGCGTAAACAAATTGTAAATTATTTCTATGTTACAGGGTTTAAATAGTTTAAAAAGTATGTTATAATTGCTTTATGAGAAATTATTTTTTTAGAGCTTGTATAATTATTGGATTTATAGGTGCATTTGTTTCTAACACTTTGACCTATGGACTTGATAGTATGCCATTTGATTGGAAATTTATCCTTATAGGCGGACTTTTATTTGGATTGATTTTCTATTTTGGTATGGTTCTAATTTTTGGTCGAATGATTAATTATTACGGCACAGCAAGGGTTTTTAATCTTACTCTATTAAATCGTAAAAAAGCTATTGATTATTATGAAGAGACAATCAAATATTTGAAAAACTATAAACCAAAACTTATTATTAGAAAATGGATTAAAAAATATTATTTATTCAGTTCTTATGCAGAAATTGGTTTTTGCTATGACCATTTGGGTGATGTTGACTCTGCAAAGTTCAATTTACATCGTGCCTTGAGATACATTAGTAGAAAACAACGACATAAGTATAAGGCTTTCATTGCAAAGCGTTTGAAATATTCTATATAAAAATTTCGCCACCTGACTAATATACAACCTATCAGTAAAGTGCTATACTTAGGCTATAAGTGTAGAGAGGTTATAATATTATGTTTAAAAATATGGCAAAATTTTTTACTAAAGAGTTTATTTTTTATTCACTGACAATATACATTCCTGTATTTTTGTTCTTTCTCGCAATTGTTTTTGATCCGACAATTTTACCTTCAAAAGTTTCGTTTTCATTTTTGGTTATTTGGATTGTAACAGGTAGTATGCTTCAAACAAGGACATTTAAACTTCAAAGACAAATGAAATTGTTGTTTGATTCAATGCCTTTTATTTCAATTTTAGTTGATAAAAAAGGTAAATATGTTTGTTATAACAAGCAATTTGACGATTTGCTTGAAGATGGTTCAATCAATTTTAACCTAAGTTTGGATAGTTTTCATGATATTGAACAAAAAATTATGGAAAACAAAGAAATTCTTATTTCAACAGAAGAAGTCGAATTTACTAATAAAGACAAGCATTGGCTACATTTTGTAAGAGTTCCTTCATTTAACTCAAAAGGTGAAGTTGAAAATATTGCTATATTTGCGAGATATGTTGATGACGAAATAAGTTTAGAGGAACGCAAAAATAACTTCCTTGCAATGTTAGTTCATGATTTAAAAAATCCTATTATTGCGCAAAGCAGAGCTATTGAATTATTTTTGCAAGGTATGTTTGGTGAAATTAACGATACTCAAAAAGAAATTTTAGAACAAATGTATCGTTCATCAAGATTTGAAATGGATATGGTTATGACTGTTTTAGATACTTATAAACTTGATAGCGGAAACATTAAATTTGCATTTAAAGAATTCAATATTGTAAATAATTTGAAAGATGTTTGTTTTGAATTTACAAGACTTTTGGATAAAGCAGATGAAATTGATATTAAATTAAATGTTTATAACGACACGATTGTAGCAGACAAAATGCATATAAGACGTGTTATGTATAACTTGATTTCTAATGCTGTTAAGTATAAAAAAGAGGGTACAAAAATTACGGTTGAACTTTCTGAAGACGAAAATAATTTCAAATTTAGTGTTACAAACGAGGGTATTCCTTACTCTGAAAAAGAATTAAAGCAATTTTTTGAGCGTTATTACACAAAAGAATCTATGTTCCAACGTTTAAGTACAGGTTTGGGATTGTATTTGTCAAAACAAATTATTGAAGCTCACAACGGCAAAATGATTGCACAAAGTACAGAAGACGGCATTAATACATTTGGTTTTACTCTTGATAAAGCTAATATGAATAATGATAAATATTCAGAAGTAAATTACTTATCACTAAAAACATCTGCTATAATTCAGAATGAAAACTTTTAAATCAAATCGTTTTTAAGTGCTGTAATGATTTCGTTTAAGGTTGGTTTGCAAGCGTAAACGCTCATTCTTTCCATAACGTAATTGTTATCCTTAATTGAGACGTTTTGATTGATAAGTTCAATTAAAATTAGACGAACATCTTCGACAGAAAGGTTTTGTAATAAGGTTTCTACGACTTTTTTGTTTGATACTTCGTCCAAAAGTTTTTGAGCGTTTTCTTGTAGGAATATTTTTGAAATGTTTTCTAAACAAATTGTTTTCAAGTTTTCAATAATTTGGTCTAAAACTTCGTGTTCTTCTTCAATTTTGAACTTTTTTATTGATTTTGTTCGTACAAAAATTTCGTACTCGTCTTTTTTTAAGTCATAATCGTTGCAAATTCTTACGTTTGGAATGATATATCCTAAATTATCTGCAAGTTCTTCTCTTAAACTAACAATTCTTAGCATTAAATCAGTTGAAAGATTTTTAAGTTTTTTCGGTAATGAAACTTTTATAATGTCAATTCCAAAATAATTAAGTATTTTGTCTGGATTGATTTTATTGCAATATTCTTGCTGATTTCTGCACAAAGTTCTAAGGCTTCTATTTTCTTTTAAAAGTAGAAGAATTTTACTGAACATAATAAACATTATGAACAAAGCTACAATGCCTGTAACATAAAGCGAATCAACATAATAGTATGGAACTTGAAGTGTAATCATAAGTTTATTTTAACATGAATTTATTTGTACAAAAATAAATTGTAAACAGTGCTTTCTGGTTGAACATCTACTTCGTTACCTTTGAAGATTACCAAAAAGTATTTTTCAACCTTGTCACCAAATGTTTTACAAACTGAATTTCTTCTTCCGATATAAAGCGGATAATTAAATTTTACAAGGTCTTTTTCGACATTTCTAACGTAAAATGTTTGAAAAATAATCTCTGCATTGTCTGCTATCAAGCCATTTTCGTGAACATGGTCAACTACACCAACAATAGGTGTATCTTTTTTAATAAACAATTTATTTTTGTAAAAAATGTCGTTTACAGTTTTGAATTTTATCCAATCGCCTACTTCAATTTCGTCAGTGTGAGTCGAAATTACCTGTGTCGGTGTAATTTTAATTGGTAGCTTTTCTGCACTTGCAATTGGTGCAAAAGTTAGCATACAAACGATGATTAATAAAAGTTTTTTCATTCTTTAACCTCTAAATACAAAGTGAAAATATCTTTATTTGTTCTTAAAAAGACTTCTCCACCTCTTATTGGCGAAAATCCTATACTTGAACCGTCAACATTTCCAAAATATTCAAAAAATATTGGGTGAGCGTTTCCTTTTTGGTAAACAATGCCTTTCAAATTTTTATTTTCATTCAATTTGAATTGTTCGATGTAAACGGTTGCAACTCTACCGCCAAAGCCGTTTTCTACAACTTCTGTAACAAGTCCTTTTATGGGTGTTCCTTTTTTGAAATTTGCAACATCTTTTACTGTTACAAAATCAATGAAGTCGCCTTCTTTAATTCCGTTGTTGCTAGTTTTGTAATCGCGAGCAGGCGTTATTTGTATAGCAACTTCTTTTGCAAAAACTTGTTGAGTGCAAAATATTAAAATCAAGACTACAAAAAGTCGTTTGAACATTAAATATTACCTCTTTTTTCTGCTCTTTGACGTTCTTTTTGTTGGAATTTTTGAATATCTTTTTGTGCTGTATGAGTCCAATTTACGTAATAAATATTTCTTGTCATTGAAGTTGTTAAATATGAAGGATATTTTTTGTAGATGTATTCGTAGTCCTTCATTAATCTAGCAGAGGTTTTTGGGTGAGATGTAAAAGTACCCCAATCGAAAATGCTTTCGCCACCGATTTTGTTCATTACTGTAATCATAGCGATAGGGTTATAACCCGCTTTTACCATATAATCGATACCTTTTTCATCAGCTTTGTATTCATAGGCTTTGCTGTTGAATTTCATTACAATTAATTTTCCAAAACCGTCGTAATAATCCATTGCATGTGCAATTTCGTGTGATAGAATTGCAGCTAATTCGTCGTCGTTGTCAATGTAATTTAGCAATTCTGGGTATACATAAACACCCTTGTCGCTGTATGAAGTAAAGGCGTTGATTGATTTTAAAGGTGATTTGTTAAGGTAGAAAGTTACACGCTTTGGAATTTGGTTTTTGTTCAAAATTCTAGAACCAACTTCGTAAAGTTTTTGTTCTCTCTTTCCTAAAGTGTTCCAAATGTTATCCATAGAAATAGTATTTTCATTTATAATAATTTCCGCATTTGCAGATATACCGATGAATAGAACTGCAATTGTAATCAAAATCTTTTTCATAAATACCCCTTTTTAAATCTTTATCTATTCTTAATTTACAACAGAGAAATTTTCATTGCAACGAGAATTTTTGATGATAATATATTAGAATAAACACAAGAATTATTTTATGGAAAAGATGAAAGGAAATAGTGCATTATGTGCGGTATTGTAGGATATGTAGGCGATAGAAAAGTTGCTGAAGTTTTAACTAAAGGCTTAAGCTCTTTAGAATATAGAGGATATGACTCTTCAGGTGTTGCTCTTTTAGCAGATGGACAAACAAAAGTCTATAAAGCCGAAGGTAAATTGCAAAATTTGAAAGACCTTTTAGCAACTAAAGAAGATGAAATTAAAACAGCAAATGTTGGCATTGGTCATATTCGTTGGGCAACACATGGTGTTCCAAATGAAACAAATGCTCACCCACATACAAGTAATTCCGGTAAATTAGCAATTGTACATAATGGTATTATTGAAAATTTTAAAGAATTAAGAGAAGAACTTGAAAAAAGGGGCAGTATTTTTAAATCTCAAACAGATACAGAAGTTATTGCTCACCTAATTGCACAGGAATATAAAAAAATAAACAATTTACAAGAAGCCGTAAGAGTTGCAACAGCACAACTTGAAGGCGCTTATGCATTATGCATAATTCATCAAGACGTACCAAATACAATTATTGCAACAAGAAGGAATGCACCGTTATTAATTGGTTTGGGTGAAGGTGAAAATTTTGCAGCATCTGATGTTCCTGCAATTATTGAATACACTAAAAAAGCAGTTTACCTTGATGATAATCAGTTAGCTGTTTTAACTCCAAATAGTGTTAAAATTTTTGATAAAGATAACAATCCTGTTGCTGTAAAACCAGAAATGCTTCCTTGGGAGCCAATTGCTTTGAGCAAAATGGGTTATAAACACTTTATGCTTAAAGAAATCAATGAACAACCAGATGTAATGAGAAATTTCTTGTCTGGTAAATTATACTCAGCAGATGAACCAATTAAATTGGAAGAAGTTAAATTAGATAAAGCAAAATTAAAAGATTTGAATCGTATTCAAGTTGTTGCTTGTGGTACATCACTTCACGCTGCAATGGTTGGTAAATATGTAATTGAAGAACTTTGTGAAATTCCTGTTGATGTTGAAGCATCAAGTGAATATATTTACAGAAAAACAGTTACAGACGAACATACTCTTGTAATTGGTGTTTCTCAATCAGGTGAAACTGCTGATACTTTAACTGCGGTTAAACAATCAAAGGCTCGTGGTTCTCACATTTTGATTATTACAAACCGTCCAGATAGTGCAATGGCAAGAGAAGCAGATAGTTTAGTTCCTGTAAATGCAGGTATTGAAGTTTCAGTAGCCGCTACAAAATCTTATGTTGCACAATTAATGGCATTTTACGCATTAGCAATTCACTTGGCAGAAATTAAAGAATCGGCAGACAAAGAATATTTGAAAGAAATTAAAAATGAATTGTTATTATTACCTCAAAAAATTGAGTTGTTGTTGACAAAAACAGACAAAATTCAAAAATGTTCAAGAATGTACTCAAGCTCTAAAAACTTCATCTTTATTGCAAGAGGTATTAACTACGCAACTGCATTAGAAGGTGCGTTGAAATTAAAAGAAATTAGCTATATCAATGCAACAGGCTACCCAGCTGGTGAATTGAAACACGGTCCTATCGCAATGTTAGACGAAACATTGCCTGTATTGTCAATTATGATGACAGGCAAAGTTTATGAAAAAATCTTGTCAAACGCACAAGAATCAAAAGCAAGAAATGCAAGAATGATTGCTCTTACAGACTCAACTGATGAAAAATTAGATGATTTGTTTGATTTCGTTCTAAACGTTCCACACGTACACGAAATGGTTTCACCAATTATGGCAATCGTTCCGTTACAATTGCTTGCTTACTACATTGCAGAATTCTTGGGTAAAGATGTAGACCAACCAAGAAACTTGGCAAAATCAGTAACAGTAGAATAATATTTAAGTTAATAAGAGTTAAATTTCTTGTCATACCGCACTTGTTGCGGTATCTTCAAGCAAGTAATAGAAAGACTCTGTAGTCTAAATAAAGGTACACAATGATAATTTCAGATTTAGTAAAAATTCCAAATACGTATAATATAACAACCGAATATATTGAGTCAGAATTGAAAAAATGTGACATAATGTCACCATTAAGATGGTCGTTGGTTCACACAAATTCTGATAATTTAACAATAAGTATAGCTTATGAAAAATAACTCTTAATAGAATAAGGCGCGGAGTTCATTGAACTCCGCGCCTTTGTTATCCCACTTGAAAAAATTGAAAAAGATGTTATACTTAAAAACAAAATAAGGAGAAAATGATATGGCTAAAAGTATTGAAAATAAACGAACTCGCCTTTTTTTGGGGGTAAACGCTAGTAATAACGCGACTTTTAGGCTTGATGATTTAAAGTCTAATTT
>CALAFU010000289.1 GCA_937891325.1 uncultured Candidatus Melainabacteria bacterium
GTGATACCTTTTTCTTTTTGAGTAACACCAATTGTTCTATTAGCTGATTCTATCATAGGTTTTCTGTGACTAACTACTATAAACTGCGTATTTTTTGATTGAGATTGGATTAAGTTTGCCAATTTTTCAACATTAATACCGTCTAAACTTTGGTCAACTTCATCAAATGCATAGAATGGAGCTGGTAAATATTTTTGAATAGCGAATACAAACGCAAGCGCTGTGATTGATTTTTCGCCACCAGACATACTTTCTAGACGTTGAAGTTTTTTGTCTCTAGGTTGAACGTTCATTGATAAACCACCTTCAAACGGTTCTTCAGGTTTTTCAAGAACTAATGTACCTTCACCTTCTGCAAGGTTTGCAAATGCTTCTTTGAAGTGGATATTCAAGTTGTTGAAGGTCTTCATAAACGCTTCTTTTTTCAATTGTTCGTAACCACTCATTCTGTCTAAAATTTCTTTGCGTTCTTTTGAAAGTGTTTCAATTTGTTCCTTCATTTCAGCTTGACGGGCAGAAACTCTTTCAAAATCGCTGATTGCGCGCATGTTTACATCGCCAAGTTCGTCCATACGTTTTTGCAATCTTTGAATTTTTGCGTTAATTTCTTCGATTGAAATAGTTGAAGGCTCTAACTTGTTGATGTTCACGCCTGTTTCTTCAAGAACTTGTTTAGCTGACTCTAATTGCGGTTCAAGTTCACGTCTACGAGCTTTGAATGATTCAATTTGTTCGCCAATCTTTTCAATGTCGGATTCCTTCAAGTGTTTAGATTTTTCTAAATCTAAAAGTTCATTGTTAATCTTGTCACGTTCTGCTTGAAGTTCCTTCAATTTTTCAGAAATTTCTTCAATAAGAACATTCAATTGAGCTAATTCTTCTTCAACAACTTTAATTTCATCTTTCAAGCGGATTTTGTCTTCTGCGTAGCCTTTGTTTTTCTTTTCGGCTTCCTTGATGTCGTTATGACGTGTACCGATAACTGTTTCGTTGAAGGAAATTTCTTTTTCGGCAACTGTAATGTCGTTTGTTGCAAGCATTTTGTCGTGATTTAAACGTTTGATGTTATCTTCAAATTCAGCAGTTTTTTCTTTTAATGCTTTTAATGCATCGTTATCTAACAACTTTTCAACTTCTTCAATTTCAGCTTGAATGTCTAGAATTGCAGTGTTTAATTCAACATCTTTTTCTTCCAATTTGTCTAATTTAGCTGAAATTTTGTCGATGTTTGGCGACTCTGTTTTTATGTAGTTGCGACCTTCTTCAATTCTAGCATCAGTTTCTTCGCCTTCTTTTAGCAATTGGCGTAAATCTGCTTTTGCTTCTGATAGCGAAGTTGTTGTTTCTGAATAATCGTGACGAACTTTTGTAAGTTTGTCTTCAATTTCAATTTTTTCTTTTTCTAATTGAGCATATCTTTGCTTCAATTCATTTTGCTTGATTTTTAATTTTTCTAATTCGGTATCGTCATTTTGACTAAATTTAGGACCTGTTTTTCTAGCCTTACCACCTGTGATAGAACCTGTTTTTTCGTAATTTTCACCACCAAGCGTACCCATACGGTATTTCCCCATTAATTTACGAGCCACATTTTCGTTTTCAACAACAAGAGTTTCGCCAACAGCGTAGAAAAATGCGTCTAAATAAATGTCGTTAAAATCGATTAAGTTGATGGCAAAATCAATTACACCGCTTTCTTTTGGCAAGTTCAAACTTGTCGGAGCTTTTCTGATTTTGTTCAATGGAATGAAGGTTGCACGGCCTGCACCGCTTGATTTCAAAAGCTCAATTGCACTTGATGCAACATATTCGTTTTCAACTACGATATGCTCCATTCTGCCACCAATAGCTGTTTCTAGGGCTAGGGCATATTCTTTATCAACCTTACCTAATTTTACTAAAGGTGCGTGCACTCCCTTTACGTTTGAGTTCATTACGTATTCAACGGCATAATTTGAAGATGCTCTTTGAACCTCTTTTTGTGCATCAAGAGTTGTAATCTTTTTGTACAAAGCGTTTATGTCAAAGTTTGTTTCTTCTAAATCGTTTTTATTTGTTGTAATGTCGTTCATCAATTTTGTTTGAACGATTTTTAAATCTTCTAATTCTTTTGTTAAGTTTTCAACTTCAAGTTGAAGTTTGTCCTTGTTAGTTTCAAATTCAGCCTTGAATTTTTCAAGTCTTTCAAGCGCTAATTTAGCCTCATCAAGTTTTTCGCGCAAGTTTTTCAAGTCATTTTCAAGCGGAACTTTTTCTTGTAGTAACTTGTTTGCTTCTTCTTGTAGTTTTTCTTTTTTGTCGCGCAAAGACTTGCTACGTTCAATATATTGGTCTGCGGTTTGATTTAGACCTGTCATTTCTTCAAGAACCTTGTTCAAATTAGTTTGATTTTCTTCAATGTCCTTGTCGATAATCTTGATTTCGTCGTTTTTAAGTCCAATGCTTAACTTTGTATCTTCAATCTTTTTATTAAGTTGTTCAATACCGTTTTTAGCGTTTTCAATAGATTTTAAACCGTCTGCAATTTGCTTGTCAGCATAGGTTATAGAGTCGTTTTTGCGGTTAATGCTACTTTGTAACTCTAATGCCTTTGCTTTCAATTCTAGTTGACGATCTTCACCCTTTTCTTTTACTTCTTTTTGAACTTCGTCATATTTTTCTTTTATTAATTTTAATTTTTCAGAAGTGTCTTTTAAATCAACTTCAGCTTCTTTTTTCTTTTTGCCGAAGGTTAAAATGTTTTCATGCGCAGCTTCTAAATTACGTTTCAAGTCGAAGAAACGTACTGCGTTGATTTGACTTTCATAAGTTGCTTTTTCGTCTTTCAATTTTTGATATTTAAGAGCAACTTCTTTTTCTTCTTCTAACTGTTTAAGTCTGCCTTCAACCTCAGTTAAAATAAATTGAGTTTTTTCTACACGTTGTTCAACTACGTCTAACTCGCCTGTTGCCTTTTCTATACGGCGGTCAAAATCAGCAACGCCTGCAATTTCGTCAACAATTTTTCTTCTATCCATTGTTGTACAGTTTGTAATGCTCATTACATCAAGTTGCATGATTACGTTGTAGCTGTTTGGAGTGATGTTATATTTTTCTAATAAAGCATGAATGTCAGTAAGGGTAGAAACACTGTCATTCAAAAAGTAAGTGCTTAAATAAGTGCCGTTAGATGCTTTTCTAAGTCGTCTTGCAATTGAAAAATCGGGTTCGTTTTCAAGTCCGCCAAAAGTTACTTTTACAAACGCATCGTTACGGTTAGTGTAGGTAGAAATAAGGTGGGAAACTTTTTCTGCACGCAAATTGCGGGTTGTTGCCAACCCTAAAGCAAACAGAATACTGTCTATGATATTGCTCTTGCCTGAACCGTTAGGTCCTGAAATTGTTGTAAACCCTTCTAGTAAAGGTATATCAACTTTTCGCGCAAAAGACTTAAAATTATCAATTTCAAGTTGCTTTATGTACATTTTCCTACCCAAGTAATTACTTATTATCTATTAGACAATAAGATTTAAGGCATGTCAAATGTTTAAGATTTTTTCATTACATTTTCTAAAACTTCTGCGAATGTTAAAATCGGCTCAAGACGATAGCCACACCCCTCAGAAAGCGCGCCACCCATCATTATTAACTCTTCTTGAGGGTATCTTCGGCAAATAGGCGGACGTGTTAAGTGGATTGAGCATTTGTTATCCTTTAACATTCGGCATGTAAAGATTAAACCTGATTCGTCCTCGCCAACTACGTCTAAATATGTGTAAAATCTATGTAACAATTGAAGTTTTTCAAATTGTTTTCTATCGCGCACCATGTGTTTGCCATGCTTAACGTAAATGTGTTGGCAGCATCTGCCACAGCAACGGCAATGACCTTTTCTGTAATACTTTTTTCGTAAAATTTTTGTGTAAACAAATTTCTTTACGAGGTCGTAATTATGTTTAAATATTATTAAGAGTTTTGTAAGCATATTCCGAATTTTCTTTTTGCGTTTGCGTAGTCAGGTGTTCCGCTGTCTGCTAGAACTAATATTCTAGCGAAATATTTTTGAGCTTCTTTAAATTTATGTTGCCCCATTAGTTTGATACCTTTGTCGTTGCAAACATTAATCATTGTGCGCTCTGGGTTTAAATATTGCTCAAGTTTTTTTACCATTTCAAAATAAACCTCTTGTTCTTGAGGTTTCAAAATAATATAATTTTTAAATTCGCAAATTGCTCTGTCATAATCGCAATTAGCAAAGGATTTTTTGGCAACAATTATATGATTTTCAGCCAATAATGGATTGTCATTTAAATATGGCTTAATTTTGTGACATCTTGTTACAACTTTGCTATATTCTGCCGGCTGATTAATTATGAATGATGCAAAAATAGTGTAATAGCAATAAGCGTAGTCAAATTGTTTAAGCATATCGTGACAAACTGCCAAATTTGAAATGGTTTTCGGGTAAGTTGGATCTAAATACATCGCTTTAGTCCAATATTTAGCTGCTTCTTCGTAATTTTGGTCGGCAAAATATAAAGAGCCGATGTTCAAATGAATTTTAGAAAAGTTTGGATAATATTGCCCAGCTCTTTTGTAGCATTTTAGGGCAGAAAGTTTATCTTTGCGCGCTTGATATTGAACTCCTAGCTTCAAATAATCGTTTGCAAGTTTCTTGTTGCGTTCAATTTGATGTTGAATTTCTCTATATTTCTCGCTAGATTTGTCTTGAGCGTATTTAAGATATCTGTCATAATACTTAAACGCATTTGTAGTCATCTTTTTAAGCGTGTAAGCAACCGCAAGATTAAGATTTGCCGTAGGTTCTTCTGGCATAGAAACAAGTGCTGCCATCCAATTTGAAATGGCCATTTCTATCTTATTTTTAGCGTAATAATGATTACCTAAGTTGATGAAAGCATCAGAATTAGAGGAATCAATATCAATAGCTTTTTGCCAATATTCAACAGCCGTTTCGCTTTTACCTAATTTATCTAGACAATTGCCCATTTTAACATACAAATCTGAATCAGTTGTATACAAAAGAGCTTCTGTATACATTTTTAGGGCTTTTTCGTAATCTTTTTCAGTATAAAATTTCTCCGCAATTTGCGCCAAATCGCCTTGCGTATCTTCGTTATTATTTATGATATGTGATTCAGCTTCCAAGTTATCCATAATCTAAGAAGATTATAACATGCTAAAATCTATATCTTTTAAAAATTCTTCGTTATTAGCTAAGTCTTGCGCTAAAGTTTCAGTATCGTCAACCATAAATGGGTTAACCACACCTTTAGAGAACAATTCTTCAACTTGTTGATTATAAGTTTCTTCGTTGTCCATGCCAGCAAGAGCTAACTTAGTAAACTCTTTTACATCTTGTTCACGTTGGAATATTTTAACTGCGTCCATAGAAATATCGCTTACATCAATTAAGTTAAACTTAGTTTCTTTGTTGTAAGGATTTTTATTTCCAATCGGATTAGTAACAACGCTTGAAACACCGCTTTGACCATTAAGTCTAGCGTTAATCATTTGTTCATTATTTTCGTTATTTATTCCATGAATCATATTACCTATCTCCCAAGTACATCTCTATTATCCATGTGAAATCCATGTTTGTTATCAACCAAACAGAGTATGTTTTGCTTATTACTTTTCCAAGATAGATAAATATTACAATTTTACGCATGATTTCACTACATCTATTTAGAGTAGTTTTTCACTTTTCTTTATATATAGTTGTAAGAAAACTATTTTATATATATATTAGTAATATATAGAAAGAAGGTTAGGAATGTTAGATATCAAATTAATCAGAGAAAATCCAGAAAAAGTAAACGAATTATTAAAAAGACGTAACCCTGATTTATCGATTGACGCTGTTTTAGCAGTTGATGAAGAAAGACGTCAAATACAATCTCAAGCCGATGAATTACGTGCAAAGAGAAAAAATGAATCCCAAAAAATCGGTATGATGAAAAAGAATGGTGAAAACACAGATGCTATTCAAGAAGATGTACGTAAATTAGGCGACGAGATTAAAGCTCTTGAAGAAAAACAAGTTGAATTAGATGAAAAACAACGCAACTTGTTGTTATATACTCCAAATATTCCAGACGAAACAACTCCAATAGGCGCATCAGATGCGGATAACGTGGAAGTTTCAAAATGGGGTGAACCTACAAAATTTGATTTTGAATTCAAAGCTCATTGGGATTTATGTGAAGAAAAAAATCTTGTAGATTTTGAACGTGGTGTGAAAATCTCACAATCAAGATTTACATTGTATAGAGGTAAAGGTGCAAAATTAGAACGTGCCGTAATTAACTTCTTCTTAGATGAACACACTGAACATCAAGGTTATGAAGAAATCCTT
>CALAFU010000290.1 GCA_937891325.1 uncultured Candidatus Melainabacteria bacterium
TTTTGGCAGAACTTACGAAAAGATTACAACCTACGCACTTGCAACAATTGAAGAAAACTTGCGTATGGGCAAAATCGTAGCTTGTCCAACTGCAGGCTCTTGCGGAATTATCCCTTCTGTTTTGGTTGCTATTTCAGAAGAATACGAATTTGACGAAAACACTCAAATTAATGCACTAATTACAGCCGGTGCTATTGCAACAATAATTTCTTACAAAGTAGCTCTAGCCGGTGCAGTTGCGGGTTGTCAGGCTGAATGTGGTGTTGCTTCTGCAATGAGTGCGGGTGCTTTAACTCAAATGTTTGGCGGTACTGTAAATCAAATTATGCATGCGATTGCGCTAACTTTAAAAAATATTTTAGGCTTAACTTGCGACCCTGTTGCGGGTTTGGTTGAAATCCCTTGTGTGAAACGTAATCCATTTTTAGCAATTCACTCGGTTACAGGGTACGAACTTGCAATTTCAGGGGTAAAGAGCAAAATTCCTGTTGATGAAGTGGTTGATGCTATGATGCAAATTGGCGAACTTATGTCACCAACCTTGAAAGAAAGCTCTCAAGCAGGTTTAGCAAAAACAAAAACTGCTATAAAAATTGAAAACGAATTAAAAGAAAAATATGGGGTGAAATAATGAAACTTCAATTAAAACAAACTTTAAAAGATATATTTAAACAAGAAAATTACTGCAAATATTTAGTATTTTTTGCTTTATTATCAAGTTTTAGCGGAATTGTTTCTAACGCGAATAATTTACCTTTTAGATGGGAAATTTATACAATCGCATCAGTAATTTTATATATTCCTTTGGGTTACGTAATTAATTTTGTACACTCAAGAATTAATGACTCAATTGAAGAAAACACCTTCGGTTCATCTGCTCAAACAGGTATGAAGTTGTTTATTGCACTAATCACAAATACAATTATTGCAGGAATAATCATTTCAGGAGTTTTGGTTGCAACTGCACTAATTACAAAATTCCCTATTGAAGGATTTAATAATCCTAAAGTCTTTCTAACAAATCCTGTAATGTTTTGTGTAACTGCAATTATGGCACTATTTTGCGTTTTGTTATTTACTTTTATGAACGTAAAATTTGCAGATAAATATTCAATTAAAGATACTTTCAATTGGTTTGCAATTTTTAAACCATTTTTCAAAAAATTCAAAGATACAACTCTAACTTTAATAGTTTTAGGTTTAATATTTTTGGTTGTAATAACTGTCGTTTTTGCAATTAATATAGCTCTAAATTATGGCGCTTTGTTTGTTGCTCAAGCGTTACCTCAAACAGCGATTGCAGTTACAGGAACTGTTTTAATTCTTCTATCAGTAACAGTTACTGTTGTTGTAGCTTGTATTCATTACATCTTTTTATCACTACTTTACACACTTTTAGCAGACATTTACAAATCTGCAAATGCGCAAGAAGAAGTTAAAGCAGATGATGAACTAAGCCAATTGCAAGCCGACGCAACCGATAGTAATCAAGATTAATGAAATAACTTTTACGGCATTAAATGGTTCGTGGAATAGGAACAAGCCTACTACCGCGATTAAACCTATGCCAAGAGCATTCCATAGTGCATAAGCGGTACTCATGTCAAAATATTTCAACACTTGTCCAAAAGATGTATAAAGCAATACGTCAAAAACAATCACACCTATCGTTGGTAATAATATCGTAAACCCATGGGATAACTTCAAACAAGTTGTTCCAAGTATGTCAAAAACGATTGTAACTAACAAAAATAGGTATGGTCGCATTGCTAAAAGTCCTCTTTCTTGTATTGCATGATTCGCAAAAACATATCAGCAAAAAAGCCAACTGTTAATGCAGAAACTAAAGTACCTTCTCGTAAGCCTACAATTGAATGTACACCTACAACACTTATAGCCAAAGCTATAAGAACCAATGTTGAATCGAATGAAACTTTGATTTTACCAAAATTCCAACCTGTTGTTTCAAATATAACTTTTACCAAGCCGTCACCTGGCATGTATGTTAGGTTTGCATAAATTGTTGTTGCAAGTCCTAAACCTAAAATTAAAGATCCACCAAGTACAAGAGTCATATTCCACCAATATGCGCCTGAATGTAGCATACTTGTTAAATACATACTCAAGTCCATAAATACGCCTGTCAAAAACGCAATTGGTAATTGTACAAGCTGAATTAGTGGAAATTTCTTTCTTAAAATACAAATTTGTCCTAACAAGAATAATGCGTTTAATACAAAAGTCGCCATTCCAAATGTGATTTTAGGGTTTACAAGTGATGTAACATAAGCAGGTGAAGAAATTGGAGATGTTCCTAAATCACCTCTTGTTGTCATCGCAATACCATAACAGCTTATGAACATACCTAAAACGAATAGGAATGTCTTTAATGCGTATTTTTTTGTACCTTGCAACTTTTCCATAAAATTCCTGATAGTTCTAACAAAATATAGATTTTATTATAACAAAAAAATATAAAAACAATAGTTTTTTAACCGAAATATTAAACATTGTTTAGCTTAGTGTTTATTGTGTTTAGACTTCTTCTTTATGTTATAATTTAGCTATGAAAATAGCTGATTTACACGTACATAGCAACAATTCTGACGGTAGTGATAGCGTCGAAAATTTGGTTAAAGAATTACAAAAAGCAAATGTAGAAATCTTTGCACTTACTGATCACGACACAATTGCCGGCTGTGTAGAAATTAAAAAATATATTCCAGAAAATATAAAATTTATTCCAAGCATTGAACTTACTTGCCAAACAGACGATATAAAATGTCATATTCTAGGGTTTAACTGTAATCCGGCGGACGAAAAACTTAACGCACTTATTCAAAAAGGCAAAGAACTTCGTCGTAAAAAGTTGGAAACAAGACTTGATTACATGAAAAATGTTTTGCATATTGATTTGACTCAAGAAGAACTTGATTGGCTTTATTCTCGCAAAAGTGTTGTGAAAACTCATCTTGCAAACTTGCTTGTAAAACGTAATATGGCGAAAACTAACGTTGAAGCTATGCAAAAATATTTGGACGGGATTAAAACAGGAAACACTCGTTTTAGTATTGAAGAGGCAATTGATGCAATTGTTACATCTGGTGGAACTCCTGTATGGGCGCACCCATTAGGTGGTGAAGGTGAGGAACATATTGCACACGAAAAATTTATGCCACGTTTAGAAAAAATGATAAATTACGGCATAAAAGGGCTTGAATGTTACTATTCACGTTATACGCTTGAGGAAGCAAAATTCTTGACTGATTGCGCAAACTCAAATAACTTGCTAATTTCAGGTGGAAGCGATTACCACGGAACGAACAAAGAGAATATTCAACTTGCAAAACTTAACGTCAACAGCACCCCAATTGATGCTGAAAATTTGACTGTTTTGAAATATTTAGGAATTGTTTTGTAACAAGAAGTTAATATTTACGTCAAAATACTAAAGAATTTTGCACTATAAGTCGAAAATACATGTGTGATTATGTGTAATTTAAGGTGTCGCCTATGGATTTTAATTCAAATGATTTTCTAGGATTAACAACCAAACAAGCCGCTCAATTGCAAAAAATGATTCAGTCTGGTGAGGCAGGCTCTATTGTCAAAAAAGGTGCAAACGGCGCTCCTATTGTAGATTTTAATAGTGCGACTCTAAAAGAAACTGAAGGTAAAAAGTTTGACTCAAACAACTTTAATTTCCTTACTGATAAAAATATTGACGTTAAAGATGATAATGAATTTTCATTCAAAGATATAACGTCAAAGTTACTCGGAATGTTTAAATCCACCCCAGAAGAAACTGAAAAAATCGGATAAGTTTAAAGAAACGCCGAAGGCTTTGCCTTCGGCGTTTCTTTATATTAATGATAAATCAAACTTGTGTAAAACAATAACGTTTCTGCTTTTGCATGAGAGCATAAAAAAATACTCCCCAGGTTGGGCTCGAACCAACAACCTACCGGTTAACAGCCGGTTGCTCCACC
>CALAFU010000291.1 GCA_937891325.1 uncultured Candidatus Melainabacteria bacterium
TTTAACAAGGTTAAACACTTTATGTATTCAGCTATTTAAGCTATAAACTAAATTAGGAGATAAAATGAAAACTTGTTATTTATATTTTTATGACGGACACTTGTCAGTTTCACCAACAACAATCAGTTTAGCTCAAGCTATGGGCAAAATTTTTGACAAAGTTGTTGTGTTCTGCAAAAATACAGCTTTTGACAGATACACTTTTAAAGAAGAAAATGTTGAAGCATATTATATGAATGACCATTTTCTATTTAACAGAAAAGTTGGTAGAACAAGGTTTTTCATCGGCGTTTTAAGATATATGTTCAAAAATGGTTATTCTAAAAACGATATGTTTATTTGTATCGATGACAGACCACTTAAATATTGTAACTTGATTTACAAGTGGTTCAAAATACAGTTTGCATTTTTATCTTTAGAGCTTTTTGCTGGTAAAAAATACAAAAAATCAGATGCAAAAGCATTCCAAAATACAAAAGCAATTCTTATTCAAGATGAAGAAAGATTAAAAACTCTTTTGAACAAGTTTGATGCGGAAGATCTTTCAGTTCCTGTATTCAATGCACCAAACATCTCAATTGATATTGATAAACAAAATCCTAATTTAGAAAATATGACTGAGCAATTTGACATCGCGCAAGATAAAACTAAATGCGCTTGTATTGGTATGATTTACGATTTTGTTTACTCATACGAAATTGCAAAAGCGTTTAAAGATATAAATAATACAGCTTTAATTTATCACGATAGACGAGAAATCGACAAAAACGATGTTTACATAAAGAAAATTCTAGATGCTAATCCAAACATCTATTTGTCAAGCAAGGTTTATGATTACAACGACATTGGATACGTTTATGACGGCATTGACATAGGTATTGCTTGTTATCGACCATCTGATAACAAATATGACCAAATTGGTCACTCATCTGGCAAGTTAACCTTCTACTTGAAATACAAAAAGCCTGTTATTGTAAACAGATTAGACGGTTATTCTGATATCGTTGAAAAATACGATTGCGGTGTAATTATAAATGACGTAAACAACACTGAAGAATGGCAAAACGCAGTTAACAAAATAAATTCAAATTATCAATATTATAGCGATAACTCTTACAAATGCTATATGGAAGAATTCGATTTTATGACAAAAATTAAACCATTTTTAGATTTTTCAACAAAATTAACTGAAGCGTAAGTTTTAACAAATAATAAAAAAAGGGCGGGTGAACTTTGTTCACCCGCCCTTTTCTAACTAAACTTATTTTTCAAAGTATTGTTTTATAACATTACAAATATTTTTCACATCTTCGTGAGTTAATGCTGGGTAAGAAGGTAAGTTCATACCTCTAAGAGCAATATCTTCTGCCACTTTATGTTTTGAAAATTCGTGAACATAAACAGGCATTGTGTGAATTGGATAGAAGGTTGGTCTTGTTTCTACGCCATTTAGTTTCAAAAATTCTCTCAAACTATCACGCATATCAGCTTTTTCAACTAAACAAGATACCATCCAATAAGTATGGAAAACATCTTTTGTTTCTTTATTGAATACTAAAGGATAATCCTTTAATTCTTCCATATACCAATTTGCAATTTGTCTTTTCTTTTCAATAAAGCCTTCAACTTGTTCTAATTGAGCAAGACCGATTGCAGCTTGAATATTTGTCATTCTGTAATTGAAACCTAAAATATCATTCCAATATTCTCTATATTTAGCGTTACCTTGGTTTTTGTATCTACGTAATCTATCTGCTAACATTGCATCGCTTGTAACGACCATACCACCTTCGCCACAAGTCATTGTTTTGTTACCGAAGAAAGAGAAGCAACCAATATCACCAAAGCTACCAACTGTTTGACCTTTATATTTTGAACCAATAGCTTCAGCACAGTCTTCAATTACATACAAGTTGTGCTTTTTAGCAATTGCCATAATTGCGTCCATATCGCAAGGATGACCGTACAAATGAACAACTACAATAGCTTTTGTTTTGTCTGTAATTTTAGCTTCAATATCTTTTGGATCCATTTGCCAAGTGTCAGGCAAACTGTCTACAAATACAGGTTTCGCGTTTACCACTAACACAGGGTTAGCTGATGCAATATATGTAAATGTAGGAACAATAACTTCATCACCTGCACCGATTCCTAAAGCAACCAATGCCAAATGGACTGCAACAGTACCATTGCAAACGCTTGTTGCGTAATCAACACCGATAAATTTTGCAAAATCATCTTCAAATTTACCGATAAATTTACCTTTAGAAGAAATCCAAGTAGAATCTAGACATTCATCTACATATTTCTTTTCATTCCCTGTTAATGATGGTTGATAAACAGGATATTTTATTTTTGCAGGATTTCTGTCATCTGATTTATCCATTAAAACTTCTGATTCAATTTCTGTCATAATTTAAACCTTTCTTGTATAGAACAAACTCATGATATCACGAATATTAAAATATAAACATATTTAGATAAAATGTTGCATTAGATTTTGTTTTCATGTTATCATGCTTGTAAACCACTAAAATTAAGGAGTAACAATGAAAAAGGCATTAATTACAGGTATTACAGGTCAAGACGGTTCTTATTTAGCAGAACTTTTATTAGAAAAAGGTTACGAAGTTCACGGTATTAAAAGACGTTCTTCATCTTTCAATACTTCTCGTATTGACCACTTATACCAAGATATTCACAATAAAGATTCAAAATTTATTTTACACTACGGTGATTTGTCTGACTCTTCAAATTTAACAAGACTTGTTCACGACATTGAACC
>CALAFU010000292.1 GCA_937891325.1 uncultured Candidatus Melainabacteria bacterium
CTGTTCTCCAATAGTTTTCGATTTCTTCTCTTACTGTGTATAAATTTGGGTGCCATAAAACTAAACCAGCACCGATTTCTTCTCTTACTGAGAATAAATCAAGTTTTGCACCTAATTTTCTGTGGTCACGTTTTTCAGCTTCTTCAAGCATGTGCAAGTAATCAGCTAAATATTCCTTTGTCCAAAATGCAGTAGCATAAATACGTTGCAACATCTTGTTCTTTTCATTACCTCTCCAATAAGCGCCAGCAACTTTTAATAATTTGATAGCGTTACCTTTGATATAGCTTGTATTTGGAACATGAGGTCCTGCACAAAGGTCATTAAATAACACGTTACCGTCTTTATCTTTTGTTAAATATAATGTTGGGTGGTCGTTTCTGTGTTCTTCCAACAATTCAGCTTTATAAATTTCACCTTGAGCCTTAAATTCAGCGATTTTTGCATCAACATCTTCTACATCATATTTTTCAAATGTAAGATTTTGTTTCAAGATTTCTTTCATTTTATCTTCAATTTTCGTCAAATCTTCTTCCGTAAAAGTATGTTCATCTAAGTCAAAGTCGTAATAAAAGCCTGTATCTGTTGCAGGACCGATTGCTAGTTTGGCATGTGGGAATAAAGATTGAACGGCTTGAGCCATGATGTGTGAAGCCGAGTGTCTTAAGACATGCAAAGTTTCATTGTTCTTTTCCATGAATAATTCCTTTCAATATTCTATATATATAATATATATCACTTAAAAAGTTTAATTACAAATACTTGAAGTTTTTTAGCATGCTTTTTAACAATTTTTGGCATGTATTTTTACAAAATCACATGTCATTTTAGGTCAAAATTTCTTTGAATTAGCCACATGGGTATAGTATTTTTCTAAAAATACACACATTAAAAAGTGCTTATATTGCGCCTCTTCGGAAGGTTGTTTACAATTGTTTACACCAAACAGAGGAGATTATGTTGCTTTTTTGAATTTCATCATTAAATTAACCGACGAGAGAGATAACACACATAGTGAGGACAAAATCATGGGCATGGCAGCATCACAGGCTAGGTTTTTAAATCTAACCGCAAGAAAAACAAATATTGAATATGAAGGTCAACAAATTAACCAACAAAGAACAGCCTTATCAAATGAGTCTGCAAATTTGTACAACCAAATGTTGAGCTTATCGGTACCGGTTCCACCGAATACTAACGACTATACAAAAGTCGAATACACATTCATGGTTCCAGGAACTGAAAATGAAGCAACTGTTTCTCAAATTACAAAGGTTAAAGGAACTGACAATCAATATACGGTAACATATTCTTATGTTGAACAAGAACAAGGATTTAACATTTGTCCAACAACAAACCAATCTACTGTTGACCCTACAAAAGTAAGCCTTGAAGATGAACGTGATCCTGACAATAAAAAAACATATCAAACATATCAAATCACAACTGCAACAGGCAAAGTTCTGAAATTATATAAATATGGTGAAGTTACAACCGCAGATGCAGCACACAAAGATGCATATAACGACATTTGCAACGGAACCGGTGAAATGTATATTGCAAACGTAGGTACTGAAGAAAAACCTATTTACCAATATTACAAAGGCACTGACCTTACAACTGCAACAAGTGCAACAGGAAACGGTAAAGCTAGTTACTATTCAGCAGGTACTGTAACAGTTCCAAAATCTGAATCTTATTCACCTTGTACAATAACAAGAGATAAGAACAACAGGGTTTCTAGTTTCACTTATACTCCAACAGACGGAGATGCACAAGAATTTGCAGTAACAACAAAAACAATTACTGATGACGCAGCATACAACGATGCAATGAATGAGTACACTTACCAAAATTACTTGTATGAACAACAAATGAACAACATCAACGCTAAGACATCAGTAGTTCAAGCTCAAGACCGTGAATTAGAATTACGCTTGAAACAACTTGATACTGAACACAACGCGGTTCAAACCGAAATGGAATCTGTAAAAGCTGTATGTAAGAAAAATACAGAAGATTCGTTCAAGACATTTGCATAATAGATGAATAGAAGCATTGAGGCGTAACCAATATTACTTTGCCTCATTGCATCAATACATCTTGCATCTTACACAAGAATTACAAGTAAAAACAATTCACAAAAGGAGAAATTTATTGATAAATTAAAAAATATCATTAAATAAAAAGAGAAAATAGCTTACCGAAAGGACATAAATTATGGGCATGGCAGCATCACAGGCGAGATTTTTAAATCTTACCGCAAGAAAAACAAATATTGAATACCAAGGGCAACAAATCAACCAACAAAGAACAGTGTTGTCTAATGAATCTGCAAACTTATATAATCAGATGTTGGTCCTTTCTGTTCCAACTCCACCGAACACTAATGATTATACTAAGGTTGAGTATACATTCACTGTTCCTGGTAGTGGTGAAGAAGCTACTATTTCGCAAGTTACAAAGGTTAAAGGAACTGATAACCAATACACAGTTGCTTATTCTTACGTAACAACAGAAGATGCGTTTAATTTATGCCCAACAACAAATCAATCTACTGTTGCCAAAGATAAAGTAAACTTCACAGACGATAGATATTCATCAACTAAAACATATCAAACATATCAAATTACAACATCATCAGGTAAAACTATCAACTTGTACAAATACGACAACAGCGATGAAGTAAATAAAATACACAAAGATGCATACAACAGTGCTGATATTTGTAATGGTTCTGGCGAAATGTATATTGCAAACGTAGGTACTGAAGAAAAACCTATTTACCAATATTACAAAGGCACTGACCTTGAAAAAGCAAGAACAGCAACTGCGGCATCTGATAAAAAATGTAACTACTACACTGCAGGAACAAGAGAAGTTCCAAAGAATGAATATTATACTCCTTGTATAGTTACAAGAGATAAACAAAATCGTATTACAGGCTTTACATACACACCAACAACGGGTAGTACGCAAGACTTTGCGGTAACAACAAAAACTGTAACTGATGACGATGCATACAACGATGCGATGAATGAATATACATATCAAAACTACTTGTATGAACAAGAAATGAACAACATCAACGCAAGAACTTCAATTATTCAAGCTCAAGATAAAGAGTTAGAATTGAAATTGAAACAGCTTGATACTGAACACAACGCGGTTCAAACCGAAATGGAATCTGTTCAATCAGTAGTTAAGAAAAACTCTGAAGATTCATTCAAGACTTTTGCATAGCCCGAGCAGAGGCACGAGCGTAGCGAGAGGTGAACGTAGCCAACGAAAACGTTGAGCATTTCGTTGCGAATGTGAACGGTGCCGTTTAACGCGATGGCGTAAAGACAAGGCTATGAGTCAATTATTAATAAAATGACATTTTAATTCTAAATTGACTTATCGTCTTATAGGCTTATTCCTTATTGACTTAAAAAAAATTTCATAATCACTCTTATTTTAATTTAATGGTGCTGTTTAAAAGACAGTACCTTTTTATTGTTAAAATATTTGCATAATAACCTCCTTTATTTTAAAATTAAGAAAAAAACTTATTGGAGAAAAATTATGGCAGTAGAAAGACAAAGACAACACGAACAAGATCCAAACATCAGAAAGACTAATTTTGATGCAGTAGAAGAAAACTTTACAGACGAACAAGCAAAACTTGAATCTTCAAGATGTTTAAACTGTAAAAATCCAAGATGCGTTTCAGGTTGTCCTGTAAATATTAACATTCCAGCCTTCATTCACGAAGTAAAAGAAGGCAATATTGACAAAGCTGGTGAAGTAATCAGACAATCAAGTATGTTACCATCAGTTTGCGGACGTGTTTGTCCACAAGAAAGACAATGCGAAGGCAAATGTGTTTTAGGTATTAAGGGTGATGCTGTTGCAATCGGTGCTTTAGAAAGATACGTTGGTGACAAAACTAAAGCAGCAGAAACAGAAATTAAACCATCAGGCAAAAAAGTTGCAATCGTTGGTTCTGGTTGTGCAGGTATCACAGCTGCAGCGGATTTGAGAAAAGCTGGTCACGAAGTTACAGTATTTGAAGCATTACACGAACTTGGCGGTGTATTGAGATATGGTATTCCACCTTTCAGATTACCTCGTGTAGTTTTAGATAGAGAACTAGT
>CALAFU010000293.1 GCA_937891325.1 uncultured Candidatus Melainabacteria bacterium
ATATGTATGGTAATAAAGTTCTAGCGAACTTTATTTAATAGTCGAGTTCAATTGACAGAAAAGCTCGAAGAAAGGATTTAATTATGTCAAGAATCGGTAAATTACCTATCGAACTTCCACAAGGCGTAGAAGTTAAGGTAGAAGGACATACAGTTACAGTTAAAGGACCTTTAGGAACTGAAGTTGTAGAAGTTCGTCCAGAAATCAGCGTAAAAGTTGAAGATAATCACGTTGTTTTAACACCAAACAACGACGAAAGAAAAACAAACGCATTACACGGCTTAATGAGAACATTAGTTGCAAATGCTGTTAAAGGTGTAAAAGACGGTTTCGAAAAGAAATTAGAAATCGTTGGTGTTGGTTACCGTGCTAACATGGAAGGTACAAAACTTAACATGGCATTAGGTTACTCTCACCCTGTAGTAATTGAACCACCCGCTGGAATCACAATTTCAGTAGAAGCTAACACAAAAGTTTCTGTAAAAGGTTCAAACAAACAAATGGTTGGCGATATCGCTGCATTAATCAGAAGCAAACGTCCACCTGAAGTTTACAAAGGAAAAGGTGTTAAATACGAAGGCGAATACATCAGACGTAAAGCTGGTAAAGCTGGTAAAAAATAGGATAGGTGTTGGTGAGCTATATGCGAGCCTTACAGATATCCTATCCCGAATTTATTTCGGGATCTCTTTAATAAGTATAAAGAGAAATTTAACACAAACAGTAACACAGTAGCCCGCATAAACCCTTGAATAGTCAAGAAGGTTTGGGCAAAGGAGAAAGAAAAAATGATTAAACAAGAAATTAGAAAACCAAAAGTACAAAAAAGACACAAATCGCTAAGAGTTAAATTGGAAGGTACTACAGAATTTCCAAGATTAGCTGTTTATAGAAGTACAAAACACATTTATGCTCAAGTTATTGATGATGAAAAACATGTAACAGTATGTTCAGCTTCTTCATTAGACAAAGACTTGAAAGCACAATTAAAACACGGTGGTAACATCGAAGCTGCAAAAGTAGTTGGCGAAGCTGTTGCTAAGAAAGCATTAAAAGCTGGTGTTGAATGTGTTGTATTTGACAGAGGCGGTTTCTTATATCACGGTAGAGTAGAAGCATTAGCAGATGCTGCAAGAGAAGCAGGTTTGCAATTCTAATCTTTCTTGATAAGAATACTTTAAAGGGCGGTTTGAGCTTTGCTCAAACCGCCCTTTTTTATTCCATTTTTAATATAATTCTGTGTTTTAGAAGTCCAATAGCTATTCTGTGAGACAATGCGACCCTGAAATATTCTTGGATTATTCGGGTTGTCGTGGGAGTAACGTCCCACGACAACTTACGGGCTTTCACCCTACCGAAAATCCGCAATTCAGGGTGACATCAAAATTGAATATAAAGCATTATGTCATTCTGAACTTGTTTCAGAATCTCATTTTTAAAAAATTAAACAGATTTTACATAAAGTTCAATGTCTTCAGACGAATTCATTTCGGTTGTACAGACTAGAATTGTTTTTTCGTCAATTTTGTAACCGCCGATGATATTTTGTTCTTTCAATTTATTTAAGAACGAGTCGGCGTGTTCAACTTCTAGTAGGAATTCATTGTAGAAGTCTTTAGATAGAACCTTGTAGCCTTTTTGTTCAAGCTTTTTGGCTAAATCGTGTGCATTTTTGCTTGATAGATAACTTGCTTGTTTGAACCCTTTTTCGCCTAAAAGACTAAGATATAATGTTGCGCAAAGTGCTATTAAGGCTTGATTTGAGCAAATGTTGCTGGTTGCTTTCTCACGCTTGATGTGTTGTTCACGAGTTTGAATTGTTAAAGTGTAAGCTGTTTTGCCGTCAGCATCAACTGTTTTACCAGCAAGTCGTCCTGGAAGTTGGCGCATAAGTTTTTCTGTGCAAGACATAAATCCTGCGTGAGGTCCGCCGAAGGACATTGGAATACCAAGAGTTTGAATGTCGCCTACGACAATGTCAGCGCCGTATTCAGAAGGTGGAGTTAAAAGCGCTAATGATGAAACATCTGTAATAACGATTAATAGTGCGCCTTCTGATTTTTTAATTTCTTTTATTTCACCGAAGAAATTAGGGTTTTGAACTACAACGCCAGCATAGTCTGAAACATTTTCTGGCATTGAATCAAACATTTCAAGTTCAATTTCGTTAGCCCAAGCGTAAGTTTGAATTACCTTGATGTATTCAGGATTAATGGTGTCAGAGATTAGAACCTTGTTCTTTTTAGTAACTCTTTTTGCCATAATAACTGCTTCTGCGGCAGCTGAAGCGCCGTCATACATTGAAGCGTTTGAAACAGGCATTCCTGTAAGTCTGCAAATTAGAGATTGGAATTCATACATAACTTGCAAAGTACCTTGCGCAATTTCAGGTTGGTAAGGTGTGTAAGCTGTTAAGAATTCAAATCGTTGCGCCACTTGAGATACAGCCGCCGGAATGAACTTGTTGTAAGTACCAGCACCAACAAAGTAGATGTAATCTGAATTGTTCGCTTTTGCTAAACCTTTAACGGCTCTTTGAGCTTGCATTTCGTTTAGAGCGTTTGGCAAATCAAGTGATTGCATACGAGCTTTTTGTGGAATTTCTTCAAATAGTTCATCTATATTGCTTTTTGAAATGCTTTCTAGCATTTCTTTTCTAGTTTCTTCGTTTAGTGCTGTAAAATTGTTCATTATTGTACTTCTTCTATATAATCATTGTATTCTAAAAGTTCAGATAATTCGATTTCATTACCTGTAAATTCAACTTTAACAAGCCAACCTTGTTCATAGTTGTTTTCGTTTAAAGTTTCTGGAGCATCAACTGCATTTTCATTAATTTCAGTGATTGTACCAGAAATAGGCATATAAATTTCTGAAGCAGCTTTTACTGATTCAACTGTTGCAAAAACGTCGCCCTTGTTGAAACTTGCGCCAACTTCAGGTAATTCTAAAAATACGATATCGCCTAATTGTTCAATTGCATAATCTGTTAAACCGATTGTGTAGTTTTTTCCGTCTTCAGATAAGACGTATTCATGAGTTTTAGAACATAACATATTTTCAGTATTACTCATTTGTCCTCCTTTATTTATTTTTTCTCACTATTATGTTTTTGTACGAATGGTCTTTTTACGACAACTGCGTCTTGCAATTTTTCTCTAATCATAACTTGAACAGATGCGCCTGTGCAAATTTCTTTAATGTTTTTTACATAACACAAGGCGATAGTTTCGTTTAGAGATGGTGCAAAGCCACCACTTGTAACGTGTCCAACTTTTTCTCCGTTGAAATAAACCTCGCACTCGTGTCTAGGAACTGCACGTGTAGCCATTTTTATACCAATTAACTTTTTATCAACACCGTTTGCAATTTGAGCCATAATAACCTCTTTGCCGTTGTAATCTTCTGGCTTATCTTTTGGAATAGACCAAGAAAGACCGGCTTCAATAGGTGTTGTATCTTCTGTCAAATCGTTTCCGTAAAGGTGTAAAGCTGATTCAAGACGTAATGTATCTCTTGCACCTAAACCGATTGGAAGAATTGAAAATTCTTTTCCTACTTCTAAAATTTTATCCCATAACATTTGTGCATCAGCGTTTTTCATCATAACTTCATAGCCGTCTTCGCCTGTGTAGCCTGTTCTTGAAACATAAACTTCAACATCGGCAAGAGTCATTTTCTTGATAGTAAAGAAATCTTGATGTCCTGTATAACCTAGTTTTTCCATAACATTGATTGCTTTAGGTCCTTGAATTGCAAGCAAGGAGTAGTTATGAGATTGGTTGTCTATGTATAAATCTTTAAATTCAAGGCTGTTGCGTACAAACCAATTAACATCTTCGTCTATACGAGAGGCATTTACGATTAAAAGATATTTGTTGTCTTCTAATTTGTAAACGATTAAATCGTCAATAAGACCTCCTTTTTTGTTTGGTAATTGGCAGTAAACAGCTTTTGAATCATATAACTTTCCAATTTCTTGTGGAACAAGTTTGTTTAAAAATGCAAGAGTGTCTTTACCTGAAACGAAAACCTCGCCCATGTGCGAAACATCAAACAAACCAACATTTTGACGAACGTTTTTGTGTTCTTCAATAATAGATGTAAACTGTACAGGCATGTGCCAACCTGCAAAATCTACCATTTTAGCGCCTAAAGCGACTTGTTTGTCGTGTAATAATGTTTCTTTCATAATTTTAACCTCGTCCCTATTTTGATTGTGACCGTAAAACGCAATCATGTCAAGAAAAAGTTAAACTTTTTGTAATATTTTTGTACATGACTAGAAACAATGATATTATAATGAATTAATAGGGGATTTTTATGGCAGAAAATTTATTCAATTTAGACTTATTTTTAGAGAAAGCTGTTAAAACAGATTCATCTGATATTCACTTGAAGGTGGGTGAAAAACCTATGTTACGCCGTGACGGTGTAATTTTAAAAATTGAATTACCTCCTATTACAAGAGAAGATATGAAGGCTATAGTTCAAAAAATCGTGCCTGACTTTATTAAGGATAGATTGGCAACAGCTACAGACTTAGACTTTTCTTATGAATTGAAGGGAATTTCTCGTTTTAGGGTTAATTTATCACGTGCGATGACTGAATTTTCGCTAGTTTTCCGTGTAATTCCTTATACAATCAAAAACTTTGAAAAACTTCATTTGCCAACCTCAATGCAACAATTTGCAGATTATAACAATGGCCTAGTGTTGGTTACAGGTCCAACAGGTAGCGGAAAATCTACCTCTTTGGCATCATTTATTGATTATATTAACCAACAATATCAAAAACACATTGTCACAATTGAAGACCCTGTGGAATTTGTTTTCTCAGATAGAAAATGTAAAGTGTCTCAACGTCAAGTAGGCATTGATACTGAGAGCTTTGCATCAGGTATTAAATATGCCCTAAGACAAGACCCTGATGTAATTCTTGTTGGTGAAATTCGTGACAGAGAAACTCTTGATAGCGCACTAAAAGCCGCTGAAACAGGTCACTTGGTATTTGCTACAATGCACACAAACGATGCTATTCAAACAATTTACCGTATTGTTAATATGTATGAACCCGAAGACCGCGATAGCGTAAGACGTCAGTTGGCTCAAACTTTGCGTGGTACAGTTGCTCAAAAACTTGTTAAAAAAGCGGTTGGTAACGGTCGTTTTCCAGCTTGTGAAATTCTTGTTGTAACTCCAACAATCAAAGACTTTATTATCAAAGATGAGTTGGAAAATATTTACGACTTAGTTAAAAAAGGTTCATTTAACGATATGATTACAATGAATGAATCACTATTCCAATTGGTTGATTGCGGTGCGATTACAAAAGAAACAGCTCTAGAAGCATCTGACGACAAGATGGAATTGGAACAATACTTTAGAGGTGTATTTAGAGGTACAAATCAATAATGAACAATGTTGTAACAGATGCAATAAACTTAAAATCATATAATTTGAAGGACTCTGACAAAATTGTAGTTATGTACTCAAAAGAATTGGGGCTTATTAGAGGTGTTGCAAAAGGAGTTAAAAAGCCAAAAAGCAGATTAGGCGCTAGAATGGACTCACTTGTTGCAAACAAGGTTATGTTATATAAGGGGAAAAACTTGGATACTATTTGTCAAGCAGAAGCACTAAATACATTTAAAGACTCTCGTCAAGATTATGATAAATTGATGTATTCGTCTTATGTATCAGAAATTATTTCTATCTTTGGAGTGGAAGATGATCCTTCAAGCAAAGAAGTATATGACTTGTTCTATAAGGCTTTGGACAGAATTGCAAGCGCTAAATCTAAAAAAGATGTAATGATTGCAGTAATTAAGTTCCAATTGAAAATGATGCTTATTGTTGGCTTTGGGCTTGAATTTGATAGTTGCCTATGTTGTAGAGAAGAAATTCTAGACGAAGATATGTACTTCTCAATTCAAATGGGTGGTGTTGTTTGCGAAGAATGTAATAAAGACTTGGGCGTAAAACTTAAACTACACCATAAGATGAGAGATTTTATGCAAGCAATGATGCAGTTTGATTTTAATTACGAAAGCGAATACGACAAAAAGGCGACAGATAAAGTTTGCGATGTTTGCTTTGATTTGCTGAACGAATATATTCAATCACATACTGACAAAAAGATTAAATCAATCTCAGTTTTGAATGTGTAGTTTATACATTTTGTAGTTGTCATTCCGAACTTGTTTCGGAATCGCAATGATATTCCAATAAAACCATGCGACCCTGAAACGAGTTCAGGGTGACATTAAAATTGATATAAAACCTTACGTCATACTGCACAAACGGAGTGCGTTGCGGTATCTATTAGTCAATAAGTCAATAATGGTTAAGTGGGTAAGTCGAACTATAATTAAATTGACATTTTAATTATAAATGAACTTATCGTCTTAAAGCCTTATAGTCTTATCGTCTTAGTTTCCAGAGACCCTGAACTAAATTCAGGGTGACTCAAAACTTAAGTACAAAATATAATGTCATGCTGAACTTGTTTCAGCATCGCAATGTCTTTTCAATAAAGTATCCCCTCACTCAATTATACAAAATTTTATCTGCAAAAGCAGACTGACATAAAACGTACGTATTTATACGTACGTTTTTTTACTGACAAAGAAGCTTTAAACCCTCAATATTTGTAAGTTTGCCAGCAAAAAAATCTGTTCCGACAGGAATAGTAAGGTGTTAAAAACTTTAATTGTGGCATGTGATACTTGTTGCGGTATCTTTAAGCTGTTTGATAAAATATTTAATATTATGTCATTCCGAACTTGTTTCGGAATCGCAATGATATTCCAATAAAACCTTGCGACCCTGAAACTAGTTCAGGGTGACCCAAAAATACGATTTTGTCCGTACTTTTACGGACGTAAAAGTACGGACTTGTAGAAAATTAGTAAATTTGTTATAATGTGAACGGAAAAATTTATTTGAGGTTTAATATGAAATATATTCGTAAAATTTTAGCATTTACATTAGCTGAAACACTGATTGTAATGGGTATTATTGGCGTAGTTGCAGCGTTGACTATTCCAAACTTAAATTCATCAACTGCCGATAAAGAAAAAGTTGCAAAGGTTAAGAAGGTTTATTCAAACTTGAACGATGCTTTAGGACGTGCAGAAGCGGTTTATGGTCCTGTTGATGAGTGGATTAAAGATGATGCAAACGCTACAGCACAGGCAACAAGAATTGGTGAACGTTTGACAGAATTTATGAAAATAACTAAAAATTGTGGTGTAAGTACCTCAGGATCAACAAATTCTTGCTGGAGCAATGGTAAAACTTTTGCATTAAATGGAACTGCTACGCCAACTTGGGTTGATACAAATGCAAATTATTACAAAGTGACACTTGCTGACGGTACGGGGTTAACTGTTACACCGGCAATAAACAACAGTACAGGCAGAGTTTTCTGGGCATATATAAATATTGATGGTGTAACAAAAAGAGCAACCTTGGGCAAAAACACATTTAGATTTAATGGATTTACACAAAATGGTGTGCAACCAGATTCAACAGACAGTTCAACTATCAGTGCTTGTTTTGGAGGAAGTGGTGAACCATGTTCAGGTTGGGTAGTTCAATTTGATAATATGGACTATTTAAAGGTTGGTACTGACAAAAAATGCCCTAACGGAAAAACAATCCTAGACGGTACTACAAACACAACTTGTAAATAAGGTTTAATTAAATAATTATGTTGTAAAGGCGGGTTTGCTTTCAGCAAACCCGCCTTTCTTATTACTATTTTGTTACATGTCTTGCATTAAATTCAGAAAAGATATATAATTAAGTTACAAATTTGTTAAAAAAGTTCTCTACTAATGGCAATTTTTTTTAAGCATGTGTTTTTAATATAATATAGAAAAACTTAGGACAATAACGTTGATTGACAAAGAAACATTAATTAAACAAGAAAAGGAAATCTTATATAACAAGTCAATGGCTTCTAACCCTATTAGTGGTAAAGGTTTTATGCCTAAGATGACTACACCAATTGCTAGAACTTCTTCTAACAGATTATTTGGTGGTTATGTTTCTGCAAACAATGATAGAGTTTTCTCAACAACTGATTACCGCGAAGTAATCAAAGACATGAACACAGCTTTGAGAGGCAAAACTAATACTCCTGATTTTTATAATGCATTACATGCTTTATTAATCAACAAGTTAGGCGCTCAATTCACTGCTATTGGTATATTCCAAAAACAATCAAAATGTATCAATATCAAATTGACTGACAAAGTTGGCGGAACTTTCTCTTCAAGAGTGTTCTTATCAGATGATACAAATCCGATTGTTGAATGTTTTAATTCTCAAGAAACAATCGTTAAAAATGATTCTAAATTCTTAAAATTATCATATTTACAATCTCCAGCAGTTGCAATTATTCCTTTAATTTCAGTTAATGAATGTTTAGGTGTAATGATTGTTGGTGATAACAATGTTAATGAAAACGCTGATTTATATTCATTAGTAGCTAATCACTATGCATTATTTATGCACAATGCAGACTTAGTTGAACAAGCTAATGCTCACGCTAATACTGATGCATTAACTTCTTTATCTAACCACAGAGGTTTCCAAGAAATTTTATCTAATGAATTAGCAAAAGCAGAAAAAACAAATTCAACTGTTTCTGTAATTATGATGGACGTTAATAACATCTCTAAAATCAACAGAGAATTAGGTCACGCAAAAGGTGATGAAGTTATTAAATTAGTTGCAGAAAAAGTTAAACAAAATATTCGTTCTAACGACTCAGCTGGTAGATACGGCGGTGACGAAATTGCTATCGTTCTTCCAGATACAGATACAAATGAAGCTAAATACTTAGCAGAATACTTAACATACAGCTTATCTTGCTGTTTCATCGATGATGTTGGACCTGTTAAAGTTTCTGTTGGTATTGCTAACTACCCTCAATGTGCTAAAGAACAAGAAAAATTATTAATCTCTGCTGAACAAGCAATGTATATTTCTCAATCTAAAGGCTACAAAGACGGTATGAGTGCTATCATCAGTTCTTCAGATTTCAATTTCTGGGACGATATGGCTTTACATTCATTCGCAGAAGTTTTAACAAAACGTCACTCTCAATTAGGCGTAAACTTTGAAGAAGAATTAGTTAATAAATTTGCAAGTGAAGAAATTTCTTCACAACACCACTTAGAAGAATTAGCAACTTCTTTAGCAGGTGCAATTGATGCAAAAGACCCATATACAAAAGGTCACTCAACATCTGTTTCTAAATACTCTGAAGCATTAGCAAGAGCATTAAACTTACCAGAAGCAGAAGTTCAAAGAATTAAATTAGGTGCATTATTACATGACGTTGGTAAAATCGGTATTCCAGAAAACGTATTAAAAAAACCAACTCACTTATCTGATGAAGAATGGGAAATCATGAAGCAACACCCTTCAATCGGTGCAGAAAAAGTTTTAATGCAAAACGAAGCATTAAAAGACTTAATTCCAATGGTTAAATATCACCACGAACACATCGACGGTTCTGGCTATCCTTGCCAATTAAAAGGTGATGAAATTCCATTAGAAGCAAGAATCGTAGCAGTTGCTGACGTATATCACGCTTTAATCAGTGACAGACCTTACAGAAAAGGTTTAGGCGTTGAAAAAGCATGTGAAATCTTACAAGACGGTGCAGGTGTTCAATGGGATGCTGAATTAGTTAGAAAATTCATTCAAATTGCTCCTTCTTTAGCAACTACAATCTAAGATTTATAAAGAAAAGAAAGACCTCGGAAGAGGTCTTTCTTATAATATAAATAGAGTATTTTTCTGCTTTTGTAACAAAAATTGCCGTTTTTTAACATTTTGTAGTTGTTTAAGGTTTCAAAATATGGTACAATGGGCATATATTAGTATAAAACTATAACAAAATACGAAATATTAAAAAAACGGAGGTTTTTAATATGGGCGAAATAACTTTTTCAGGCTTAGCCTCAGGTATGGATACCAGTTCTTGGATAGAAGCCCTTGTATCTATAAAACAACAATCAGTAACAAAGTTACAAAATTCAAAGACTACTGTTGAAAATTCAACCAATGTTTTGAATACTATTAAATCAAAGGTTACTAATTTGCGTTCGTCTATTGAAAAATTTACTGATGCAAAATTTGGCGGTTCTTTTGACTTGTTCTCAAAAAACAAGGTTACAACATCAAAAGACAGCGTAGTTTCTGCAAACGTTACAGCTGATGCTGCAAAACAAAACTTTGATGTTATTGTAAATAAATTGGCAACTGCAACAAAAGCTACTTCAAACTTAGGTTCTTCTGCATTGATTAATGGTGATACTAAGTTTGCTGACCTAGCAGGTGGTAATGCAAAAACAGGCTCTTTAAGCCTTTATGTTGATGGTGAAAAGAAAGAAATTACAGTTGAAGACGATGATACTGTAGATGATATCTTAAATAAAATTGTCGAAGCTGGTGGAACAACAGAGACAAGATCAGAAAATTGGCCATATCAGAAAATTGAGACTAATAATATTAACGCAACTGTTCAAGACGGAAAAATTGTTATTTCTGGTAACAATGGCAAAGACGTTGTATTAGGTGCTTCTTCAGATGAGTCAAACTTTGTAAAAGTTATGGGTTTGGTAAAAGATTCTGATACAGGCGCTTATGAAAGTTCATCAAAAATTTCAAGCGTAAACACTTCATCAAAAATGATGGAAGCTTTTAGCGGTCTAAAAGCGGGCACTTTCAAAATCGGCAATGCTGAATTCACAATTGATGAAAATACAACTGTAAAAAGTTTAATTTCAAAGATTAATTCAAACGAAGATGCTGGCGTTTCTGCATATTGGGATGCATCTCAAAGTGAACTTGTTTTAACTTCAAAAACAGAAGGTGCATTCAATATTAACATTGAAAAAGGCACAAGCAACTTTACAGATTTGTTTGGTTACACAACTACAACAACTGACCGTTGGGGCAATTCAACTACAAAATTGAACAACCAACAATTAGGCGATTATGCAGAATTGACTATTAACGGTACTACTGTAATTTCATCTTCAAACACAGTTACAAGTGAAATTTCAGGTATTGAAGGCTTGACTTTGACTTTAAACGGAGTTTCTAAAGCTGACGATTCAGGCACAATTAACCCTTCAACAGTAAAAGTTGAACAAGATTCAGATGCATTGTTAGAGGCTGTAAAATCTTTTGTTACTGCTTACAACGAAACTATTGCAAACATTGATGACAACACTGCTTATGGTGATGCATTATATGGTGATTCTGCGTTGACTTCTTTGAGAACAAATTTGAGAAGAACTGCAACAGCATCAATTGATGAAGGTACTATGAAATTGTTGTCTGATATCGGTATTTCAACAGGTAAAGCTAACAATTCAACAAGCACAACTTCTGTAAATACATTAGAAATTGATGAAGACAAGTTTAAAGAAGCATTAGCAAAAAATCCAGAAGCTGTGAAAGAGTTGCTTGTTGGCGACAACAAGGGTACTAGCACATCTGGCGGTGTGATGAATAAACTTGAAAAAATCGTTGAAGACTCATTAGAAGTTACAACAGGTTACTTTGATGCTAAATCAAAATCTTTGAGTTCAAAGATTAAAACTCTTGAAAACTCAATTACTTCAGCTCAAAGCAGGGTTGATTCATACAAATCACGACTAGAAAAACAATTTAGCAATATGGAGCAAATTATATCTTCAATTCAATCTTCATATAGCCAATTGAGTATATAGGTCGAAAAGACTTATAATAAACCACTTTTGATAGCGACTTCGACATCGAGGTCGCTTTCTTTTACATAGCCTTTTAGAGTTGGTAAAATAATTTTTATAGTGTTATCTTCTGCTTTTTTGTCTGTTTGCATAATCGCAATCATCTTTTTAGCTGGATAATTAAAGTGTTTGTCTTCAAATCCGTATTTTTTAAGTAAATTTACTGCAATTTCTTTGTAATTAGCATCAATTAGCTTCAAATAGTGAGCATAATTGAACATAAAGTACATACCGTAAGAAACTGCCATTCCGTGAGTAAACTTCTTATAGTTTGTAATTTTTTCTAATGCATGAGCGTATGTATGACCGAAGTTAAGAATTTTTCTTAATCCTGCTTCTTTTTCGTCCTTTGATACAACTGAAATTTTAAGCTCAATGCAGACTTTTATAACTTTTTCTAAAAATCTTAAATCTCTGTCTAAGATTTTTTCATAATGTACTGATAAAAAGTCGAATAAGCCATATTCAAATACAGCTTCACAGCTTTTTTCAATAAATGCGTATTTTACAACCTCAGCAAGTCCGCTTTTGAACTGAAGTTCATCTAACGTTTTTAAGAAATTCAAATTAATATAAACTGATTGTGGTTGATAAAACGCGCCTACAAGATTTTTGCCAAATTCTGTATCAATTGCAACTTTTCCGCCAACAGATGAGTCAACTGCTGCAAGTAAGGTTGTTGGAACTTGTACGAATTTAATTCCGCGCATATAAGTTGAGGCTACAAACCCTGTAATGTCGCCGACTACACCACCACCAACGGCGATGATAGCGCTTTTTCTGTTCAATCCTATTTTTGAACAGTATTTCAAAATCTTTTGGTAATTGCAGAAATTCTTTTGAACTTCACCGTCTTTTAAGACATAAACATTTTCTTTTGGGAAACCTAGTGTTTTTGCATAAAGTTTGTGAACTTTTTCGCTCATAACAACAAGATATTTGGGATAATCTAAATCGCTCAAAATGCGTCCCATAAGTTCATCAAGAGGGTTCGTATCCATATAAATTGGGTACGATTTATTTTTTTCTTGAATCTCTACATCAATTTTATTAGGCATTTTCAACTATCCTTTTTTGAATTTCCTCAATGATATTATATGGAGTTTTTCCGTCTGTGTCAATAATTACGCTTGCTTTTTCGTAATTGTATGCCCTTTTTGAGAGTATTTCTGAAACCTTTTCTACACCAAATCCTTGTTGTAAAAGAGGTCTGTGAGTTTCAGTTTTAATTCTATCAAACAGTGATTGCGCAGTGGCTCTTAGATAAATAGTTTTTCCATTTTTATTAAGTATTTCGCGATTTTCTTCACGCCCAAAAGCACCACCGCCAAGAGAGATTATTTGATTATCGCTTTCGCAAAGTTTCT
>CALAFU010000294.1 GCA_937891325.1 uncultured Candidatus Melainabacteria bacterium
TTTGTTTTACGTAATTGTTAACCATAGTTGATGTGATTAACTTTTCGTCTGGAGAAGTTGCGAAGGGGCTTAAATTTGCGTGCAAAATTTCTATCACTTGCTCCATATATAAACCAATATCAGGAAATTCCTCATATCTAGGGCAATGATACTTAACCATATCTTTTGAAAATTTTGATTCTACAAATGTAGCCATACCAACCTCCAAACCTATTATACTAGATAAAAAGATTTTTACAAGGTGTGATTTAGTATTGAAAACTATTTCTTGACACTAGGCTATATACAATATAAAATGGTGAAACAGGGGGTATGTATGTCAATTATATTAACAGATGACGAATTAATTAGAGAGGACTTAAAAGGCATCCACAGTATTACAGAGCATTTAGAAAAATCAATTCAAGATCACAAAGATTTAGTTGCTGTAACTGATACTTACAACGATTTAGAAATGACTTATCAAGATTTTCAAAACTTGATTACGCAAACTGCAGGTGGTCTACAATATTTAGGTATCAATAAAGGCGATTTTGTTTGCTTGTTTACAGAAAACAATGGTTACTTTATGAGTATGGCTCAAGCAATTATTAAAACAGGCGCGATTGATGTTTTAAGAGGTTCAAACGCTCCAATAGAAGAACTTGATTATATTATGGGACACTCTGAACCAAAAGGCGTTATTGTTTATGATATGAAACTTTTGAATAAGTTAAAAGATAGCTTAAACGCAAGACAATTGAACTTTATTATTGTTTTAAATAAAAAAGATTTTTCAAAAGAAGGTCTAAACGCTCCTGTTTATACACTTGATGAAGTTGTAGAAATGGGCAGAGAAAATCCTTTCACTCCTGTTGAGATAAATCTTTCAGATCCTGCAACAATGCTTTATACATCAGGTACAACAGGCAACCCAAAGGGCGTATTGCTTACTCATAGCAATATAGTTTCTCAAATGGAAGGTACAGAGGCTGGTTTTAAAGCTATTGCTGGTGAAAACACACTTCAAATTTTACCTTGTTGGCATGCTTACGAAAACTTGGCACAATTCTATTACTATACAAAAGGTTGCCACTTACATTTTACAAATATCAGCAATTTGAAGAATGATTTGTTGAGATACAAAATTGATACTATGATGTCAGTTCCAAGAATTTGGGAAGCGTTCAGACTTGCTATTTACCAAAAATTAAAACAAAATTCAAAACTCGGTTACTTTTTGTTTGACTTTGCTGTACAAAATAGTATTAACTATAAAATCCACAAAATGTATAGCGAAAGAAGACTTACAAACAAAAAAACAAGCTATAAATTACCATCAAATATTTACCACAAAATCGCAAGAGCTTTCTTGAAACCACTTCATGTTCTTGCAACAAAAACAATTTATAAAAAGGTAAAAGAGGCCGCAGGATTGGATAGAATTAGGCTTTCAATCTCTGGTGGTGGTGCATTATCTTTAAAAGATGAATTGTTCTACGATGCAATCGGCGTAAATTTAAGAATTGGTTATGGTTTAACAGAAACTTCTCCTGTATTAACTTTGCGTGGTATTCAATATCCAAACTATTTGGGTTGTGTAGGTAAACCTTATGCACATACAAAAATTAAAGTTGTTGATCCTCAAACAATGAAAAAAGTTCATCTTTATACAAAAGGTTTAGTGCTAGCAAAAGGTCCGCAAGTTATGAACGGTTACTACAAAGATGAAGAGGCAACAAAGAAAGTCTTTACAGAAGATGGCTGGTTTATTACAGGTGATTTGGGTTGGTTAACTCGTAATAATAACCTTGTTTTAGTAGGTCGTCAAAAAGAAACAATTGTTCTTTCAAGTGGTGAAAATGTTGAACCTATTCCAATCGAAGAGGCAATTTTGGAAAGCCCATATATTGATCAAATCGTTTTAGTAGGTCAAGATGAAGCAAGCGTAGGTGCTTTGATTGTACCTTCAAAAATGGCACTAGATAAATGCGGAATTTTGGCAAAAGAATTGAAATCTGGTAAAACATTATCAATCAAAAATCCAAACTTGCGTGAATTGATAAAGAAAGAAATTCAAACATATATAAAAAATAAGACAGGTTTGAAACCATTTGAAAAAGTTAAAGAATTTGAAGTTCTAAAAGACGGTTTCAGTATGGATAATGGGCTTTTGAGCCAAACAGCAAAAGTTAAACGTAATGTTATTTTTGAAAAATATCATGATATTATCAATAAAATGTTTAAAAAATAGTTAGAAAAAGGCGGGTTCGATTTTATCGAACCCGCCCTTTTGGTTATTAATTTATAACTTTTATTCTTAGTTCTTCAAGTTTTACCGGCATTGTTTCAAGTAGTGGAACTTGTTGTTTTTCTTCTGGTGAAATATATATTTGACCGCCTTGAAGTTTAATAGAGTTAATCCATTCAGCTCTTTGTTGTGTTAGTTTAATTCTGTCGTTTAAATATTGTTGTGCGATAATTGCAGAATTTAGAAAGGCAATGAATAGCAGTATGTAGATGAAGTTTTTAGCTTTGAATTGTTCGTTATATAAGAAGAATAACATTATAAATAGTGGCAAACTCCACATTTGCGGTACAAATCTAGCCCACCAAGCCTCGTGATTGCCTAAAATCGATAGTGCAAGGATTGCCATTATAACAAAAAATAAGCGTTTGTCTTCTTTATTTTTAAATCTTAAAAATGCACTCAAGATTAATGCACATAATAATATTCCGCTAAAGAAGTATCCAAAGCCTCCGACACGCATATCTTCAAAATGGAAAGAATCGTCGTTTGTGATTGTGAACGGTATTTTTAATGTTGGTTCGTCCTTGTTAATCAATGGTGATAAGTTTCTTGACGAACTGAAGGTTGATATAAATAACTTTTTAAATCGGTTTGTATTTTCAAATCCTGTTGGATAAGAGGTTGTCATATATTCTTTGTTTGCGTTTAAAAATGAATTTTTTACGACAGGGTAAAGTGGATTGTAACCGCTTAAAAGGTTTGTTATATATGGATTTATTCCTGTCAAAAGAATTAAAAATATGATTAAAATACTAACTTTTAACAATTTTTTAGTAAAAAATGCTATCAAAAACGCTGTAAGTATAATTAAAACAGTGAAAAGTCCTGTCAATTTTATGTTTGCAAAAATTACAGAACTCATAACTATCATAAACAATGTGTTTTTATCTTGAGATTTTGTGTAATTAATTAGTGCAAAAATAAGAATTAAAAACGCGTAATAAAATGCACAATCTACGTAATTTGTATGTGCTTGATAAACACATACAGGGTTGAAAGCAAATAAAAATGCGAATATTCCAACTTGCCAATTGGAAATATCTTTGTAATTTTTTATTGAATAAAATGTGTAACAAAATGCACTCAAGGCAAGTATAAAGTTTGTTAGCTTGGTTAATTCGATTTTGCCTGATAATGCGTAAATATTCGCGCCAATGATTTCAAAAAACTTCAAAAAATGTTGTCCATATTCTAATGAAGATGGGAATTGATACGGCATAGCACCCGCAAAAGTAGAAAGCTTTGTATAAATAGGATTCCAGCCCCATTTTAGCAAAATAATTGAGGCTTGATGATAAGTTGTACCGTCATACGAAAAATCAGGTATAAAGTAGCATACAGCGCCAAAAATTAGGATTAAATCAAATAAAATGATTAATTGTGCGATAAAATTTTTGTTAGAAAATTTGTTTGTTTTTACAGTTAAATACCAAAGAGTAAAAACGCTTAAAACTATTGAAATAATTGGGTAAATAGGGGTTATTGTAAGACCTAAAATAAATCCGACACTACTTAAAATAAACAGTGAAAAAAGCCCTATTAATAATGAAATCGACCAATTATAACAAATTTTTTTCATAATTCAATTATACAAGAAAAATGTTATTTAATCTTTTTCAATAATAAAAGTAACGGAATAATTACAAGCGCTAGAACACCGCAAATTCTGAACGCTTCCATAAATCCCCAAAGGCTTGCTTGTTTAACCATTGAGCCGTAAAGAGAGTATTCTGCCATATATTGAGCGACATTGTATTGAGTGTATTGAGCTAAAGCACCTGCCGTTGAAGTCAATCGTTCAATATAAACAGGGTTTAGAGGGTTTAAATGGTCAACCATGTAAGATTGGTGAATTTGAGAAAATCTAGAAACAAGAGTTGTTGCAACAGATGTTCCAACAGCACCACCAATGTTTTTTAGCATATTTTGAATACCTGTTGCATTTGTCATTTGACTGTTTTTAAGGGTTACAACCGATAGCGCAATAATTGGAATCATTGCTAGTGTCATACCAAAACCGTAAATGTAGTTTGGAATAGCAATGTTAATTGTTGCAATATCTAAGTTTAAAAATCCGAAGAAAATCCCTGCAATTCCGATTAATGATAAGCCAAAGGCAACAGCAACACGTTCGTCAACTTTGTTTGCTAAGATACCATATAAAATTACACCTGTCATTGCACCGCAACCACGAGGCATAATTGCTAAACCACTATCAAATGCACTGTAACCCATTAAAGTTTGTAAGAATTGAGGTAATAACATCATTGAACCCATCATTACACCCATAATGATTACTTGAATAAGTGTACCGATTGTGTAGTTCTTATCCTTAAACACGCTCATATCAACAAGTGGTTTTTCTTGTTTAATTTGAGATACAACAAATGCAATAAAACAGAAAGCACTAAAAGCGGTTAATTTACAAATCCAAGCCGCATTAAACCAATCTGCATCGTTACCTTTATCAAAAATAACTTGCATTGAGATTAGCCACGCTGTTAAGAATAAGAACCCGATTTTATCAAAATAAACATTACTTTGTTTTCTTGCATAAGGTGGATCTTCTAAGAATATTGTAGTTAAATATACGGTCAAAATGCCAATAGGAACATTAATGAAAAAAATCCAAGGCCAAGACCAACAATCAGTAATCCAGCCACCGATAACGGGACCGATAATTGGGGCTACGACAACAACCAAACCAAAAGTAGCCATTGCTTTACCACGTTCTTCTTTTGGAAATCCTTCCAATAATACAGCTTGAGAAACAGGTAGCAAACCGCCACCGCCGATACCTTGCATAATTCTTGCAAAGATAATCATTTCGATAGAGTTTGCTACCCCGCATAGGAATGATGAAATAGTGAATAAACATATACTCATTATGAAGAAATTTTTTCTTCCCATAAGTTTACAGAACCAATCAACGGCAGTAATCATAATACCGCTTGATACGATATAACTTGTTAAAATCCAAGTTGATTCTTGACGACTAACAGAAAATGTACCAGCCATGTGAGGTAGGGCAACGTTTGCAATTGTTTCATCTAATACATACATAAACGCTGCAAAAATGGTTGGAATTGCGATAATCCAAGGACCTTTGGAAGGTTTCCATTCTTCTGTATTTTCTGTTACTTCATTAGCCATTATTTGTTATTTTTAACCTTTACTTTTGGAACTACGCTCATGCCTGGAACGATGTTGTATTCGTCAGGGTTGATTTCTTCGTCAAAAACGATTTTTACAGGAATTCTTTGTACGATTTTAACGAAACTACCAACTGCGTTTTCAGGTGGAAATAAACTAGCTTTTGCACCAGATGCTCTTTGAATAGAGTCAATTTTGCCTTTAAAAACTTTGTTTGGATAAGCATCAACTTTGATATCAACAGGTTGACCAGCTCTCATTAAACCAACTTGGTTTTCTTTAAAGTTTGCAACTACCCAAACATCGTTTGGAACGATTACAAATAGAGGGCTTCCAACTTGAACATAAGTACCAACTTCAACTCTTTTGTTTGAAACTGTACCGTCTTGTGGTGCATAAATTTTTGTGTAAGACAAGTCTAATTGAGCTTGTTCTTTTGCTGCTTTTAATGATTTAATGTCAGCGTCTGCAACTTTGTTTTGAGCTTCTGACATAACGTTTTCATCTGCGTTTACTAATCTTGCTTGAGTTGATTCATATTTTGTTTGAACCATATCAAGTTGTTGTTTTGAAACAGCACCTGTTTTGTATAAGTTTTGGTACCTTTCTAAATCAGCTTTTGCGTTTTTAATTTCAATTTGTGTTGCACTGAAGTTTGCTTTCGCAACCTTTTGACCAGCTAATGCTTTTTCATAAAGTGCAGAGGCTTTGTCTAGAGCAACTTTGTAATCTGTGTTATCAATTACAGCAACCAAATCACCTTTTTTAACCTTTTGGTTATCAGTCACTAAAACTTGTACGATATGACCAGAAACCTTTGGAGCAACTTGCACTGTATGGTTTTCTACATAAGCATCATCAGTTGATTGAAATTGTAAGTTATAAACTATAAAACCTGTTACAACTAAAGCTAAAACAAGAACTGCTGAAATTATAATTGAACGTTTTAGACTTTTATCTAAAGTCTTTTTCATATCTTTTTCTTTATTTTCTTCCATTATATTTCTCCTATATATTAAATTCTACTATTTCTGCCATTGAGTTTTCTAACTTTTCCAATGAGCCTTTTAATTCAATCATTTTTTCTTCAGGGAATTTTTCTAACAATTTTTCCATAACCTTGTTCATTATATAAAATTGCTTTTTATAAAAATCATCACCTTTTTTTGTTATAGATACAAGTCTTACAAGGCGATTATTCTTTGTGTTATTTGTTCTTTTTATATATCCTTTATCTTCTAAAGAGTTTAAAATTCTGCCTGTACGAACTCTATCTCTAAGAAGTAGTTTTGCTATGTCTCTTTGACAAATATTTGGGTAATTTAAAATACAATTTAATGCGCAAAATTCATCGTGCGTAATGTCGACATTTCTTATCTCAAAAAAGTTCTGCGCTAGTTTTTCAATATAAATTGAGAGTTGACTAATTTTATAAAATACAGATTGTGTAAAATCCGTATTAGGTTCTAACATTGTACCTGTCATATTTTCCCCTATCTAGAATTTCTTGATTATCTTTTGTTACAAAAAATACATGTTGCATTTGTAACAAAGATATGTTATCATATCACTATAAAATTTGTCAAGTATGTGAGGAAGTAAAATGAATTTCAAAAAATTATTTTCAACATTGATGCTAATTAGCTTTTTAGATATGAGTGTTTTGCCTGCATTTGCTATTCAAGATACAAAAGTGCAACAAGATGCAAAAGCTATTAAAAAGCAAGAAAAAATGCTTAAACACAGAGTTAAAAGAAATAAAAATTATAATGATGATTACAAATATGGTTATGTAAATATGGATTTTTGGAAAAGTTTTAACGACAAAAATCTAGATAATTATATTAACTTAGCTATAAAAAATAACTATGATTTGAAAATGGCAACCTTGAATGTTGATGAATATTATCAAAACGTAAAACTTCAATTTGCAAATGAATTGCCAAATGCAACTGTTGGTTTTTCTCCTGCATATTCAAAACTTTCAACAATTGGCAAAGGTTTAGATATAGGTTCAGAATGGTCTTATGCTACGCCAATGTTGATTAATTACGAGGCTGATATTTTCTTAAAAAATAGAGATAAAACAAAAAGTGTTAAAAAGTTGTACGAAGCCTCTCAACTAGATGAACGTGCAGCATACATTTCAATTGCAGCAGCTGTCGGCAGTGTTTACATGAACTTGGTTACTCTAGATGAAGTTATTAAATATCAAGAAAATATTGTTGCTTTGAGAAAAGAAATTTATGAAATTATGCAAGAAAGCAACAAACAAGGTCTTGTTTCAACTTCTGATACTGTAAAAGCAAACAAGGCTTATGTAAACGGTACTTCTGATTTAATTAATTATAAAAAGAATAAAGAAATCTTAATGCACCAATTAGCTGTTTTGATTGGTGAAAGCCCAGAAAACATTAATGAACTAAAAATTTCAAAACTTTCTGATATAAAATATTCAAAAGCTATTCCAACAAGTATTTCATCAGAAATTATTACAGATAGACCGGATTATTTAAAATCAATCAAAATGCTTGAAAAAATGGGTATTGATGTAAGAGTTGCAAAAAAAGAATTCTTGCCATCAATTAATATTACAGGCTTGGCAATGTTCTTGCACGGTGCAAATAACCCAATCGATGGACTATACGCTGTTGCAGCGTCAGGCATGTTACCTGTATTTACAGGCGGAAGTCGTATTGCAAACTTGAAACTTAAAAAAGTTCAATATGATAAGGCTCTAGAAAGTTACCACAAAACTAATTTGACAGCTTTGCAAGAGGTTAATGATGCTTTAATTTCTGTAAAACGTGACAGTGAAAAATTAGATAAACATAAAAAACAATTAGCTTTAGAAAATCAAGATTTTGGATACACTCAACAACGCTATAAACAAGGTGTAATCTCTAAACTTGATATGATTCAAATGCAAGAAAACTTGCTTTCAGTTAACCAATTAGTTGCAAATACAACCGGCAATTGCTATGTCGATTACATCAGTTTGTACAAAGCTGTTGGAAGTAAGTTATAATCTATATAAAACTACTTGCAATTAAAACATTTTAGTGTAATAATCAAGTTACGGTCATCTTAAGAGTAATAGTATTTTATACTTAAACCGTTTGTTACACCCTTAAGTAAGTAAAAGAAAGACAAACTCTAATAGTTTATGAGTGTTCCTGAATTCAATTTTAAATTCTTAAAAGAAAATGCTACGGCTGGAAGCTGGCGTCGTGGCTATGAATATTACACAAAAGATATGATTCTTGAGGCTTATCCGGAAAAGAACTTCTATAAAGGTAAGGTAAAAGGCAGTTTTCAAGACTCATATAATACAGATTTAATTTTTAAAAAGAACAAAGTAGAGGCGCGTTGTAATTGTCCATTAAAAGAAGAATGGTGTAAGCACGCTGTTGCTGTTGCTATAAAGGCAATTGACGAACACGCTTACGAAGATTGGTTAGAAACAAAATATGGTATTGAACCTGATTACAGCGACGAAGATACTTCAATGCCTGAACCGCCAAAAGGTAATTATATCTTCCACTTTAATCCTAAGAGAAAACCTAATTTCTTCTCTATTCTTGTAATGTCAAGAACAACAGGCAAGGTTGTTAGAGCAATTGAGCCAATATTGTTAGGTTTGGTGGAAGCTCAAAAAAATGATTCAACTTTCGTTTTAAACCGTTCTCAATTGGTAGAAGTTGAAATCTTTAAACAAATTTTAAAAACTGCAAGACAAGACAAAAAAGCAGGCTGGTACGATATTCCAATTCCAAAATTCGCACCAATGTTTCCACTTTTGGCTGTAGCTGATGAAGTTTTAGACGAAAAAACTAAACATAGAATTAAATTTACAGACAAAGAATGGCGCTTAGTTTTATCAGTAAATAGCAACCCAACAGGTAATATTATGCTTGAATTATTCTGGCGCAGACCTGATAAGGACGATATTATACCGTTTGAAGAGGTTCGCTATTTCTCTCGTCAAATAAAATGGGGACGTTATAAAAATGTAATCTTCCCTACAAATGTTTCAATGAATGTTGTTCCTCAAAACTTGTTGAAATCAACATTTACAGACCTAAAAGATGCAGAAGGCGGAAAGTTTATTTATGAAGAACTTCCAAAACTTCAAGAACAAATTGACGTAGAGGTTTCTGATACAATCAGTAAATTGTTCTTAGAACAACGCCCACCAAAGAATATTGTATCTTTAGGTATCGATTATGACCAATCATTGAAGGCATCTTTAGAGTTTGAATACGACGGAGTTAGAGTACCGTTCTCTAAAACTGCGGATAAAACTCCTTACGTTACAGTAAAACGTAAAGAAGACGATATGGTTTATTGGGTTAAACGTAATATCCAACACGAAATTTCAGCTTATCAAATGCTTTTAGCTTGTAAATTCGTTCCAATGCAAACAAACAACTTAGCAATGGAGAAAGAAAACGCAATTGATTTCTATAATTATTATATGAACAAAGCTGGCGAAGGTTGGGTATTTGAAGAAAAGGACGATATTAGCTTCTTTAAACTTATTGAAGAACCTTTCAAAATGTGCGCTAAAATCGACTTTTCAGAAGATTCAAAAGACAGTTTTGAAATTCAATTATACGGTCAAGTTGGTGAAGATGTTATCAACTTTGATGAAATTTATGAAACAATTCAAAACAATGAAAAATACAGTCGTGTAAGAAGTTTAGGCTTTGTTGAATATCCGGCAGAAGATATTTATGCGATGATGAGATCTTTTAACTCGTTTGATGCGTACCGAAATGATGAAAACAAATTCATGGTAAAAACATATCGTGCAGGTTTGGTTCAAGAGTTGAAAAATAGAGGTTTTGAACTTGTATTGAGCGAGGATTTTGAAAAATTCTGGTCTCAAATTACATCGTTCTCAACTGATGAAAACTTAACTTTACCAAAAGGTGTAAATGCAGAACTTCGTGAATACCAAATGAAAGGTTTTAGCTGGCTATGGTTTATGTATAAATACGGCTTAAACGGTATTCTTGCAGATGATATGGGGCTTGGTAAAACGCTTCAAGCCTTGAGCTTAATTCAAAAAGCTAAGGAAGAGGACGGCTCAATGCCTGTGTTGGTAGTTTGTCCAACTTCTGTTGTATTTAACTGGGAATCAGAAATCCAAAAATTTACGCCAGATTTGAGCTGCTTAAAACTTGCAGGTGTTGATAGAAAAAGTTTGTTTGAAAAAATTCCAGAACACGATATTGTAATTACAAGCTATGCGCTAATTAGACGTGATATCGAAGAATTAAAGAATATCAAATTCAGATATGTTGTTTTAGATGAATCTCAAAACATCAAAAACGCAATGAGCCAAACAGCTCAAGCCGTTAAAATGTTAGATTCTGACCACAGATTGGCACTTTCAGGTACTCCAATCGAAAACAGATTGGAAGAATTGTGGTCTGTATTTGATTTCTTGATGCCAGGCTTCTTGTTTAACGTTGCAGAATTCAACTTTAGATATGTAAATCCAATTATGGAACGTCAAGACAAAACAGTTGAAAAACGCTTGAAAATGCAAATTTATCCATTCATTTTACGTCGTATGAAACGTGACGTAGCGAAGGATTTACCTGATAAAGTGGAAAACATTGCATACTGCGAAATGACTCCAGAACAAAAAGACTTCTATCTTGAAGTATTGGATAGTACAAAAGAAGAATTGTTCAAATCTATTGAACAAAACGGTCTTGAAAAGAGTAGAATGTCTATCTTCTCTGCGTTGTTACGCTTGCGTCAAATTTGCTGTCACCCTCGTTTATACGATAAAGATATGGTTAAAGGTGATATTCAATCAGGTAAATTTGAACACTTGAAAGGTATGCTTGAACAAATTATTTCAGAAGGTCATAGAGTTCTTCTATTCAGCCAATTCGTTGATATGCTTGATATTATCAAGGCTTGGTGCGAAAGAGCTGGAATCCCTTATGAATATTTGACAGGTAAGACAAAAGACCGTCAAGGTGCAGTTGAAAGATTTAACTCATCAACAAATATACCAATCTTTTTAATCAGTTTGAAGGCTGGTGGTACAGGTTTGAACTTGACAGGTGCAGATTATGTAATTCACTATGACCCTTGGTGGAATCCTGCGGTTGAAGATCAAGCGACAGACCGTGCTTACCGTATTGGTCAAACTAAAAAAGTATTTGTTTATAGAATTATCACTAAAAATACGGTTGAAGAAAAAATTCAAAAACTTAAATCAATCAAGAGAAACCTTGTTGATAGCGTAATTTCAGTTGATAGAAATATTACAAAATCGCTTACAATCGACGATATCAAAGAAATCTTCTCTGTTGATTAGTTTTTATGCTTCAAAACTTGTGCCATAAGGTATAAAACCGCTTGAATTGTTGTAGCCGATTGAAATATTTAAATCTGGAATGTTGTTCCAGCCTAATTGTGCAACTTTGTTTACGTTTTGCATTGTGTATTCAAATGCAGCACCCCTGAATTCCATTGGTACATCTTTGCAGTCTTTAAGTTTTTCTTTTAAGTATTCAGAAAATTCAATTCCGTCAGAAGTGTAGTATTTTCCGTCCTCTCTTGTTTCCATTTTAGAAAGGTCAAGCCCTGTGTAATCCATAACGAGACGATATGCCTGCATTTTTGCAACAGAATTGCTGTCTAAATCGCTCATTTGATTTTTAACATACGCCAAAAGGTTTGAGGAATTGTTGTTTTGCTCTAATAAACCTTTTAATTGGGCTAAATTAGCGTTGTTTTCGATTCCTGATAAATCAACTTCGCGAGTGTATGGATTTATAGAAATTAAAAGTGTATCATCATCGTTTAGTGTAATGTTGTTGTTTTTCAATAAGTTTTGCATGTTCAAACTTATTGATTTATGCTTATCATCTTGGCTTTTTGCTTCATAACTTTCCCAATCTTCAGGTGTATAGTTTAATCTTGGGTCATCTAAGTTTCCACAACCAATAGTGCCATAACAAATAGCATTGTAGTCGTTTTTGAACATAGCATATTTTTCAGGCTCGTCCCATCTTTTTGTGTATGCAAAATCAGATGTGCCAAAGTATTTTTTACTTAAATACTCGTGAACTTCTTGCTCTGTCTTGCATTGAGAACGAACTGTACTTGCCCAATCTGCAAGTTTTTCGTCTAAATTTCTTCTTGATAAATTAAGTTCTGAATAGGGGTCGTATTCGGAACTTTTTGCCTTTAATTTGTCAGAATTATATGCATCTACCATTTGTTGATAGCGGTCTTGAACCGTATCAGGTGAATAACGGTGAGGGTTGTTGTAATAATTATAATATCCAATTTCACTCATAAGCAAAACTCCGTTTTTAAACAAGCCAAATCCTTTTGACTTTTAGTTAACATACTCTTTTTATTCCACAGCTCTAGAGAATTAAAACGTAAAATTCAAAATTTTTTACAATAAAAATGCACTCTTTAAAAGAGTGCAAATAGTAGATTTAAAATTGAATTAACGAATAGATTGTTATGACATTACTCTACTAAATAAAATAAAGACACTAATTAGATTTTTTTTCCTTTCCAAAGTACTTGTATTTGACGTGTAATCCGATATCCAAAAGAAGAAACGCCATATTTAAAACGTATAAAACAATTACTGAATCTTGGCTGTACAAGATTTTATGGATAATACCGAAAACATATCCTAATAGAATTAAAA
>CALAFU010000295.1 GCA_937891325.1 uncultured Candidatus Melainabacteria bacterium
CAGTTTTTGAGGATCTATCGCTATTACTTGTTCTTCACATTTAACCGTAGTACATTTACCAACCATATTATAAGGGGAAACTTTACCGCATTTTGTACACTTATACCATTTTATTGTAGGGTCATTTGCTATCTTAACTTGTAAATATTTCGCAGGTAATACGTAGGTACCATCCTTATTCTTATCAACCATACAATACTCATTACCACATTCAGGTTTAGTTAAATAATCAAAAAACTGATCCAAAAACTCAATTGCACAATTATTATCTATTTTCAAAAAATGAGTTACATAATACAGTTTGTTGGTTCTAAAGTAATCATTTTCTTTTCCGTTCTTATGTTTTGGCATCCAAGACGAGATGGTTGTTTTAGGAGAAACTTGTTCTTCTTTAGAAATAAACCTTTGAGATGGAGTATAAAATATATACTCTCTATCATTATCATCAATATCGGTATCAGAATCTGTACAGACTGCACCTGTTTTAATTATTTCAAAAATAAGTAAATTTAACAAATTTTTAACACAATCATTATCTGTATCGTATTTTTGCGATATAGAATTTATAATTTCATCATTAATACCAAGATAGGTAAATTGTAATACGCCTAATGACATTAAAGATGTAGATGAATTGAAACGAGCTAATTCGTTTAACATCGCCACCCAAGCATTTTTATTGCTAACTGCAGTTAAATTACTTATATCACTATTAGATTGAGCAAAACTTCTTTTGTTAGAAAAATAAGCAGTTAATTTTTTAACGAAATCAGATATAGTAAATGAATTTTCAATTATTAAGTTTGAATTTTCTTTAATTATTTGACAGATTCCACGACGACGTAAAAATTCATTATAACTTTTGCTCAAATAACATGCAAATTTAGCGGCTTCTTGTCTGCTATCTGAGAATGCCAAAAATTGTCTTCCCGTCTTTTTTGCCTTCTTTTTATTACCAAGGACTGCGTTGGTAAATATATTAGTAGATGTTTTTGTATCAATTTCATCTTCCTCATAAGTTATTTCCGGAAGTTCTTCATACAATGCTGTTGCTAGAACCGATGTTGCTGCATCATTTCCTAAATATAATCTTTTATAGACTCCTCTGTGACAATTTCCACACCTTGCACCCAACTTTAATTGATTTGCCTTTATAATTTTTATATAATCATTTTTATTGCAATCACATGGTAAATTTTTAATTCTATTTTCCTCTACAATTGCACCACAATGAGGGCAAAGGTAATAATATTCCTTTTTTGTTTTTTCATCAGTTTCTTCTTCTATTTCATCATTATTGTCTTGTGCTAAATAAAAATACTCTACACTTTCATCTAATTTACCAACTTGTTCTAAATGGTTATTGTCTATTTTCCCAACAATAGAATACTTACCGCATTCATCACATACAGCAATTTCAAACACCGCATATTGAGAGTTGTTTTCATAACATGTTTTTTGTCTCGTTAAAAACAATTTTCCATTTAATGATAAATAACATCCTTCAAGACTTCTTATAAAATAATGATATCTAGCATCAACCAGTGATTTATTATTTTTTTGAGCCCTAGTACATAGAGAAATGAAGGCGGTTGCTGTATTTGAGTCAAGATTCAATAACGATTGTACGTCTTGGACTGTACACACCTTTTCAATATTTGCACGCATTGTATTATATAATTCTGAATCTACAACAAAATCATATAGGAGTTCGTTTTCAGATAAAGAATCATCACTTTTAAATCCATAACTTTTCAAAACATCTGAAACTTTATTTTGTTCATTCGCTAAATCCACTATCAATTCTTTAGGATATTTTTTTTGCGTGTCACTTGGAATAAATAATTGTCTTTCAGCTCTAATAATATTATCTTTATTAAACTTTGCACCACACAAATTTTCTGCGAATTTGATAATGTCATCATCAGAGTTTTTACCGTTACCAAGGGT
>CALAFU010000296.1 GCA_937891325.1 uncultured Candidatus Melainabacteria bacterium
CATATCATATCATATCATATAGTGATTATAGCTGGGTTTTGGCAGTTTTAAAATAATATTTACATGTTGTTACAATTGTCTTTGTTGAGGTAGAAACCCCAACTTACTACAAGTCTATAAGGCTTTAAGACAATAAGACGATAAGTTCATTTATAGTTAAAATGTCATTTTAATTATAGTTTGACTTATCCACTTAACACTTATTGACTTATAGTCTTAAATTGAAAAGATACCGCAACATCTTGATTTATTCGGGTGGCGACGGAGTAACGTCCGACCGCCACCTTACGGGTTCGCTCACTTCGTTCGACTACACCCTACCGAAAAATCGCAAGTGCGGTATGACGGAAGGTTTGTTCATATGATATGTCAATAAATAAAGGCGCGAGCGGTACGCTCGCGCCTGATTAGTAATATTTATTTATATATTTATCCCAAAATTTCCTTCAAATCTTCTTTTGAAGTTGTAACCGGTTTGATTTTGAATTTTTCCACCAAGATATTCAAAACATTTGGTGAAACAAATGCTGGCAAGGTTGGTCCTAGTTTTATATTTTCAAAATTTAAGTACAACAAGGTCAACAAAACTGCAACCGCTTTTTGTTCGTACCAAGACAAAATCAATGACAATGGAAGTTCGTTTATACCACAATTAAACATTTTCGCCAATTCAAATGCAATCATAATCGCAGAATACGCATCATTACATTGCCCCATATCCAAAATTCTAGGAATACCGTCAATTTCGCCTAGTTTAAGGTCATTAAAACGATATTTTCCACAAGCTAATGTCAAAATTAGTGTATCTTTTGGTGTAAGTTTTGCAAACTCTGTATAATAGTTTCTACCTGTTTTTGCACCGTCACAACCGCCAATCAAAAAGATATGTTTAACTTTTCCTGCTTTAACAAGTTCAACAAGTTTATCCGCAACAGAAAGTACCGTATTATGAGCAAAACCTACAGTTAAGGTTTCACCACCATTAATGCCTTTCATGTGCTTATCCTCTTTATAACCACCAAGTTCTAGCGCTTTTTCAATTATAGGTCGAAAGTCCTTATCGTCGTCGATATGTTTACATTCAGGATATTCAACCACCGCAGTCGTAAACACTCTATCCTTATAGCTTTCGTGAACAGGCATTATACAATTTGTTGTAAACAAAATTGGCGCTGGAATATTTGCAAATTCTTTTTGTTGGTTTTGCCAAGCCGTACCGAAATTACCCTTCAAGTGTGGATATTTCTTTAATTCTGGGTAAGCGTGGCATGGCAACATTTCGCCATGTGTATAGACATTAATCCTCATATCCTTCGTTTGTTCAAGCAACATTGCCAAATCGTGCAAGTCATGACCTGAAACAACAATAAAAGGACCTTTTTCAATAGTCATTGAAACCGTTGTCGGTTCAGGGTTTCCATAAGTTTGAGTATTCGCCTTATCAAGCAATTCCATACATTTAAAGTTTATTTCACCTGTTTTCAAAACAAGTTTTAATAATTCTTCTTGTGTTAAATCCTCATCAGCAATAGCCTTCAAGGCTTCATAGAAAAAGTCATTGACCTTTTCGTCTTTATAATCCAAAGTCCAAGCGTGATGAGCATAAGCAGCCATCCCTTTTAAGCCAAATAAAATCAAAGATTTTAGACTTCTTTTATCTTCATCGCATGTCCAAATTGATTGAACATCAAAATCAGGGTCGCCACTTTTTGAAACAACCTCATCTACCATTTTTTGAATAGAAGTGTTATCAAAATTGACATTTGTAACTGTTGTAAAAAGTCCGTCTATCAAAAGTTTTGTATTTTCTTCATTTTTTTCGCAAGTATTTGCAAGTTTAATCAGCGAGCTTGTAAGTCTATCCTGCAAATTTGCGGTATCTGCGTGTTTTCCGCACACACCCATCGTTGTACACCCTTGACCTCTTACAGTCTGTTCACATTGAAAACAAAACATATCCGTATTCATTTTTTACTCCTTATATTTTAGACTATAAGACTTTAAGCTCATAAGACGATAAGTTCATTTATAATTAAAATGACAATTTAATCATAATTCGACTTAACGACTTAACCCTTATTGACTTATTGTCTCTACATTTTCAGTCAATGTCTGACCTACTTTATTAATATAAAGATATAAAACCTTCTCAATTCGACAGTTGGAGAGTTGGTAATTCATTATAAATAATGTCATACCGCACTTGATGCGGGATGACATATAGTTTTATATTTGTCCTGCCATTTTGATAATAAATGACCTATCGTCTTATAGGCTTAATGTCTTAAAGCCTCATTGATTAATTATGATATTTTTTCACATTTGATTTTGTTACGAGAAAGCCATGCCATTTTTATACGTGAAGATTGCCATACATAATCTTTAATGCCGTCTGCAACTGCTTTTGCATAGTCTTGTCTAAATTTATCTGTCATCAATAATTCATTATCAAACGGATTAATTACGTAAGCTGTTTCTACCAAAACACTTACAGCAGAAGTATTACGGACAACTGCAAAACTTGCTTGTTTTACACCTTCGTTATTAACAGGCATTTTATTTGCAACTGAGTTCATAATCGCATCAGACAAAGGTTTTGCTTCATCATAGTAATAAAATACGCTTGAACCTCGTCTTGTCATTGGGTTTATGCTATCCGGAAGTGAGTTAGCGTGAATACTTACAAAGATTTGAGCCTCTTTATCATTTGTATAGCGAACTCTATCGTTCAAAGACATATATTTGTCGTAACTTCTTGTCATATAAACAGTTGCGCCCATTGAGCGAAGTTCTTTTTCCAAATATCTTGCGATTGAAAGGTTAAAATCCTTTTCGTAGTTTCTGCAACAGCCAACAGCACCCAATTCTTTACCGCCATGTCCTGCATCAACTACAATTCTAACGTTTTTCAAAGGATGTTTTCTTGACAAATTTGGTTCTTTTTTAATACTCAAAACCAACGTATCGCCTTTATATCTTAAATCGTAGCCCATAAGCATTTGATTTAATTTGATATTAAAAGTCGCTGTATTATTATCATTTCCGCCTACATTATAAATTTTCAAGGTCATTGTTTCACCCTCTGTTATTGAATAAGGTGTTTGTTTTGACAATGCAAATTCATAAATATAGTTGTTTTCAGTTTCTCTTTCTCTATAATCGTACAAAAAGGCTCTATCGTAATTAACCAATTTGCGTTTAACGTCACTTTTTGCAACCCACGCTTTTTGGTTGTTTGCAAGCGCAACTCTATACATATCGCCCTTTTCACCGTCAACCTTCAACAACATTCCACGATGATAATGAGCCAAACGATTGATTCCAGATTGAACAGGAGTTGTTCTTACAGGTGCGCCCTCACGTGTGATTTCCATAATCTTTGGACATTCAAAATCAACTACTTGAGCCGGTTTCCAATTTCCGCCACCTGCATAAGGACGTTCAATTTTATAAGTTTTTTCAACATTTCCAGAGTAAACTCTAAACTCATTTACTCCGTTTTGAAGTTTTACAGCCTGTGCAAAAGCACCTGTTTTATGCACATCAATTTCTCTATCGTTGATAAAAAGTCTATCATTAGGCTTTGTAGAACCAACAATAAAGGTTGATGGCGAATTAATTTTTGAATATTCTTTTGTCGGATAAACAATATCTAAGGCGTTTGCCTGCATTTGAACTAGCATTAAGCCCAATATTGCGTATAAGAATTTTTTCATACTAGGATTATAGTAGATTTATTAAAATTCAACATCAACCATGCAACCGAGATTGAAGGGGGAATGATTTTAAAGGGTTAATTTTACTATAAGGCTTGACAAAGGATACAAAATCGTAAATAATATCAATAGGGGCAAGCCCTAAAGAATGGCAGTTTCCTTAAGGCTTGGCTTAGTCCCCTACAAACAAACTATAACAATTTGCAAAATCGCTATTATGACAGTAATGGCGATTTTTGTTATAAGAATGTTCATTTTTATCACCTCCTTTCCACTGGTTCTTAGTAAATCGTGTGTTGGTGGAAGTGATAAGAGAACTTACCCTATAATTTTATTATATACCTTTTATTATAAATGTACATTTTTGTAATATTGGGTAATAAAACAGGCGGTCGGTGTTATACACCGACCGCCTGTAAAAACTCGTTAAACGATATGTTTGTAGAGTCGAAATCTACTAAACAGCAGCTTTTGCAGTTTCTAGAACTACTTGGAATGCTTCTTTATCGTTTACAGCTAAGTCTGCAAGCATTTTTCTGTTTACAACGATATTAGCTTTTTTGCATGCGTTTACGAATCTAGAATAATTCATGCCGTTTTCTCTAACAGCTGCATTGATTCTAACAATCCATAATCTTCTCATGTTACGTTTTGTAGCTTTTCTATCTCTGTAAGCATATTTTAATGCTTTCATTACAGCACAGTTAGCAACTTTAAATATTCTGCTTCTTGCGCCTTTGAAACCTTTAGCTAATTTTAAGATTTTTTTATGTCTGTTGCGACATACATTACCGCGTTTTACTCTCATTGTCCACTCCTATCTTGAATACTTCTTGTATGGTAACTCTTTTGAAACTAAATCTACTTGTGAAGCAGCGATTTCAGTTGTTTTGAACAACTTTCTCTTTCTGCTAGAAGATTTGTTTGCTAGTAAGTGGCCAATACCAGCTTTTCTGCGGGTAATTTTGCCTGTTGCTGTTACTTTGTAACGTTTTGCGCCAGACTTGTGAGTTTTCATTTTTGGCATTTTGTTTTCTCCTTTTTACTTGTGTAATCAGAGGGCTAACCCTCTACACTTACGTAAAGCATGGCATACCAACGCCATAACTTTCGATTTATAGTGTACAACTATCATATTACATCAATAATATTTGGCAAGTGATTTTATTTAATTATTAAAAATTTTTGCATAAAATTTTCATCTTTTGTCATTCTTGTATATGTCAAGTAATTCGATGACAAAATTACCCATTTTTAA
>CALAFU010000297.1 GCA_937891325.1 uncultured Candidatus Melainabacteria bacterium
CAATTTTTGACTTAATCAAGGCTGATTTAGGCATTGAACGCGAGGATTCAGAAGGTTTGCTTGTCGATTTTGGTAACGACTTGATGAACCAAATTGAAGATTTAACAACTTCAATCATAAATAACGATTGCGATTCAGCATCAAAAGTTGCTCACTCAATAAAAGGTTCGGCAGGAAACTTGCGTATCAATAAAATTTATGAACTTGCAAAAGAGATTGAAGAAATGGTTAAACAAAGTGATTTGACAAGCGCACAACGACTTATCACAGAAATAAAAACATATTGGGGTAATTTAGGTGTCTAGTCTTCGTAATGCGTTTTTACTGCTAATTTTAACGATTTTTGTCTTTTCTATTTGTTCTTTGATGTGGAAAAGTTTACTTGAAGTGAAAAATAAACCCGCAGAAGACAAAGAACCTTCGCGCGTGGAGAAACTTGTTAAAGGTGATGCTTCAACAACAAGTATGCAAGAGGTAGAATATTTTGAACCACAAATGCCACAACAAGAGGAGTTTCGACGAATAAGCGAGCCTGAACCTCAATTCAATAGAAAATTTGAAGAACCTCAAAATGTACAAGTCCAAAACGAACAAACCCCACCTGTAAATTTGACAATACCAAATGCAAACGAGGTGATGTTGAAGGATACTACTCCAGAACAAATACAAGCAATTAATGCGGAATTAGTTAGAAAATATGGCAATAATCCAGATGCAGAGGTTTCTGATGAGGATTTGCAAAAGATTATAGAGCAATTATTGCCAGCACAAAATCGTTAAATATTGTTAAAATGTGCGTGAAAATCCGTTTATTGAGGTCTTTTAATCATATAATATACATGTAAATGAGAGAAAAGGATTTATGATACTAGCATTAATTATTTTAGGGATATTTTTGGGTTTAATCGTTGCCGTATTTAAGGTAAAGGCTGTTACTGTAAAGGTTACATTGATTGCCTTGCTTACTTTTATGGCCGTTACGAGTGTTGCTTTAATGGTGACAAAACCTCAAATGCACAAAATGTTTTCAATGAGCGTAATTGACTACTTAATCAAATTCAATGATGACGGCTCAATTACAACAACAAAACAAACTACAACAACAGAAATTAAGCATGAGGACGCAAAATAATGAAGAAGTTTTTAGCTCTATTATTTGCTGTTGTTTATTTTATGTCTGCAAACGCATGCTTTGCAGTTTCTCACTTGTATTTTGTAAGAAATGTGTCTAAAGATACAGCAAAATCTCTTGTTGAAAAGAGTTTTGCATCAAAAAAATATCTATTAAACAAAACTGATCCGTATTTTGGAATTACAACTAATAACAAAAATTCAGCCGTTGTAGTGCTTCAAGCAAGCGGTGCAAATATGTTTTACTAC
>CALAFU010000298.1 GCA_937891325.1 uncultured Candidatus Melainabacteria bacterium
AGTTAGTGGTTGTTTTCAAAATAAAAATTACAAAGACTTAGATAATACAGACCATGGTGGTGGACCAAATGATTGGCCTGATGATCGCAATAATTTGGCTGATGGAACATCAATTTCAATAAGTATTGAACCAATTGGTGCAAATGTATGTGCAAGATCTGATGATAGTACCAAAATTGGTGAAAGTAACAAATGTGGTGGCATAAGCGTTGATATTGACGGTGGATTAAAAGGTAGAAACGCTTATGGTGTAGATTTCTTTCAATTTAGTATTACAACAGACGGAATACTTCCAACAGGTATTGAAAATTCAGGTGCAGGTGCTAATGTTGCAAATCTGTGTTTTAAAAAGGGTATTTCCTGTGCTGGTTGGGTAATATCCAATGATAATATGGATTATTTAAAAGCAACAAATGGTACTTGTAAAAACGGTAAGGTGTTAAGTTGGACAAATACATCTTGTAAATAGTTTGTTAAAATAAAGTCGCGGAGTTCATTGAACTCCGCGACTTTATTTTATATTTTCAATTTTTTATTTTTCAGGTTCTGTTGGCAACTGAGAATTTGTTGTTGATTGAGTTTGAGATTGTCCTTGTTCTTGGTTCATCGCATTAATTACTGCGTATGAAGTTGTCCAAGCGTTACCAGATTTCAACATTTTTTTAGCACGTTTAATTTTATCTTTTTTCAATTTTTGTTGTTCTTTTTGGTATTTTTTCATTAATTTTGGGCTTGCATTTCTTTCTTCAATATTCAAGCTAATTAATTTGTATGCGTTATTATACGCTGTTGAGTTAAATCCTTTTTTAGCCAATGTTGGGTATGTGTAAGCGATATAATCATAAGCATTCATAATTCTTTTTTCGCTTGATGGGTGAGATGCAACCAAGTCAAAGTTAGAACCGTCATTCATTTTGTTTAACAATGAAACCATTGCTAATGGGTTATAACCTGCGTTTACCATTAAGTCGATTGCTGTAACGTCAGCTTCAAATTCGTCTTTTCTGCTTAATTTTGTAGTAGACATTTGTTGCGCTGCTGCAACACCAATTGCTTGACCTGCTGTTTCAGTTTTTACTGAACCTGCCATATTTGCAATTACAGAGTTTAAAATAGATTGTTTTGCGCAGTGACCGTTAATGATATGACCCATTTCGTGTCCTAAAACAGCTGCTAATTCTGTATCATCAGAAGTTAAATCTAACAATCCTTTATAAACATAGATTTCTTTATTAATGTTTGAATAAGCATTTGCGTCTGCATCTGTTGAAACTTTAATTGTAATACCGCTTGGTAAATTGTTTTTCTTGATTAAAACATAAGCAATATTGTTTAATTTCTTTTGCATTGCAGCTTGATCCCATTTTGAAGTGGTTGTTGTAGTTGTTGCTGCGTTAACTTGCAATCCTAAAAATAGAGCAAATAATGCGATTAATATTTTTTTCATAAAAACCTCCTATAAATATAGTGGCGCAAATTTTCAATTTGCGCCACTATTAATAACTAATTATTCTTCTACTGAATCTTCAGCAGGTTCTTCTTGAACCATATCTTCTTCATCAACGCCTTGTTGATTCATTTCTTCAGCAATTTCTTCGTTGATTTCGTCTTCATCATAATTTTTTTCTTCTTCAACAGGTTCATCTTGATATTCATAGTTTCTTTGAGCTTCTTGTTCAGCTTTTTCCATTTGAGAAACTGATTTGATATCAATTTTCCAGCCTGTTAATTTGTGAGCCAATCTTACGTTTTGACCTTCACGACCGATTGCAAGAGATAATTGATCATCTGGAACAACTACCATTGCTTCGTGAGCGTTTTCATCATTAGCCAAGATGTCTACTGATACAACTCTTGCTGGTGATAAAGCGTTTACGATATATTCAACAGGGTCTTCTGAGTATCTAACGATATCGATTTTTTCGTTTTTCAATTCGTTAACGATAGTTTGAATTCTAGAACCTCTAGGTCCGATACAAGCGCCTACTGAATCAACTTCAGGGTCATTTGACCAAACTGCGATTTTTGTTCTGTAACCAGCTTCACGAGAAATTGATTTAATTTCTACGATATTATCTTCGATTTCTGGAACTTCAAGTTCAAATAATTCTCTAACGATTTCAGCGTGTGCGTGAGAAACGATTACTTGTGGTAAACGTGTTGTTTCTTTTACGTTTACAACGAAAACTCTGATTCTGTTACCAGGTTTGTAATATTCGCCAGGAATTTGTTCTTTTAAAGGCATGATAGCATCTGTTTTACCAATGTTAACGATAACATTTCTGCCTTCAACACGTTGAATAATACCTGTGATTAATGTACCTTTTTTGTCTAAGAATTCGTTTAATACTAAGTTTCTTTCAGCTTCTCTAATTCTTTGAGTAATTACTTGTTTAGCTGCTTGAGCCGCGATACGTCCGAATTGTTCAGGTGTAACTTCGATTTTAACTTCATCATCGATTTCTACATCTTCGTCAATTTCTTTTGCTTCTGCTAGAGAAATTTGTTCATCTTCCATACCGTCTTCAACTGATTTTACAACAACTTTTGTGCAGAAAACGCCGATTTCACCTGATTGTTCATCTAAGATAGCTTCAATATTTGCTGCTTCTTTGCATTTCATAGATTTTTTGTAAGCTGCAACCATTGCATCGCATAATGATGCAATAAGTACATCTTTAGAAATTCCACGTTCTTTTTCAAGTTCTTCGCATGCTTCAAACAATGCTGTTCCGATTTTAATCATTTTTATTTACCTTTCTTTCTTTTTGTTGTTTACCTTTATTAAGCTGTTAAGACTATAAGGCTATAAGGCTTTAAGTCATTTATTATTCAAAAAACTTTTTAATCCAACTATCATAGCACTGATATTTTGTATATTATTACTTAAATCTTCAATTGAGTCTATAAAATTTAAGTTTTGAGCAATTATTAATTGAGTTTCTATTTCACCTATTGAACCCATTGCAATATCCAAAAATCTTAAGGTATCTTTATCTGAATGTCTATTGCAACCTTCTGCAATATTTGAAGGAATAGAAACTGCAGCTCGTCTAATTTGAGATATTAAACCAAAATTTTCTGACTGAGGAAATTTTTCAGTTTCTTTATAAATTTGTGTTACAAATTCTATTGATTTTTTCCAAACTTCCAAGTTTTTGTAAAACATTTATTTGTCCTTTTTACTGTAGTTGACTTATCGTCTTATAGTCTTATTGTCTTATAGACTATTCAAAATATAACTTTGTTGATTTTATTGCACTAAGTGGTAAAACCATTTCTTTTTCATCTTCAAGCCTGATGATTGTAATACCTTCGCGTTCATCATAGTCAACCAATTTTGCCTTAAAAATTTGTTCTGAACCGTCTGTTGGTTGTTCTTTTAACTTGATGCTTACGTTTCTTCCTCTGAAGATTAAGTATTCTTTGTCAGATTTGAATTTTCTTTCTAACCCTGGAGAAGATACTTCAAGATAATATTTACAAGGAATCAACTCGTCTAAAAAGTCTTGAATACTTCTTGTAACGTTTTCGCAGTCATCAAGGTTAACAGGGTGGTCGTATGAAAATAAGAAAATTCTAAGATACCAACGGTGATTTTCTTTAGTAAAATCAACTTCTACAGGTACTAAGTTAAACCTCATAGCTGTATTTTCTACAAGTGGCATAACTTTTTCTAAAATTTCGTGTCTATTAACTTCTTCTTTCATAGCCTCTATCCTTTATTATAAAAAGAGAACAGGATTTCCTGTTCTCTTTTTAAAGAAACTTACGCATATATTCTAACAAACTTATTCCGTTTTGTAAAGTTATTAAGAAAATATAGCGTTAAGACATGTTACAAATGAGTGTCAAACATGGCAAAAAGAATATTCACATGCGTTTAAGCCTATATAGTTTACTCAAAACAAAGAAAGTGTGTGTTTTTAAAATGGCAATCCGAAATGTATCAGCGTACGATGTTACTCAAGTTCAACAACTGAACAGACCAAGAGGAAAGGGTAAGAGTGGCAAGTTAGGCAAGGCAACTCCTCCAATCAGTTACGAACCAAAGCAAGATACATTTGAAAAATCCGCTTATGATAGAGTAGGTTTTACAAACGAATTGGAAAGTATTAAAGACAAAAACGGTAAATCTGTCTATAATGCTCAGCATATTGTGCAAATTTTAAAAAATGTTGATAGAGAACCTGCAAGATTAGAACCATTAAAAGAAATGGCTCATTTATCAAACATGAAAGGTAAAGATTTAGCAAGAATTTCTTATGGAAAAGCTGATTCTTTAGCAATTGTAAATGAATTTTCTAAAAAAACAAAAGAAAATGGTAATTCAAAATATTCAAGCAGTCATTTGATTAAATTCTCAACACTACCTGCTCCAGATTTAGAAAGAATAAGACCTTTAACAGAAACTACACTTGCGCCAAATGAAATGATTGATATTGCGCAAAATAAAGAACTTGATTTGAAAAAACTAGGTTCAAAAATCAATGAAATGGAAAAATCTTGTGGTACAAAATCTTTAGATAAAGTTTCTTTCAAAAAAGATGTTTATGATCCTGAAAATGCTTATGTAATTACAGGTAAAACTCTTTTTGGTATTACAAAAACAGAATTATTAGATAAAAATTTAAACAGACTTGCGGTTGATAAAACAACTGAATACACTTCTGCAAGTGGTAAAATGTATGAATTGAGAAAAACAAACGATTACAGAAACAATACAATTTCTTCTGTTCGTTCATACATTGATGATGAAGGTTATCCAAATGTTGAAAACCAAGTTAGAATTGTAAAAGACAAAAATGGTAAAAAACTTAGAACAGAATATATGACACCATCAGAAGTTAAAGGTGTTTATGATATCAAATACGCTTATCCAGACGGAAAAGTAGAACAAATTTCATCAGGTAAAATTGATAAGAAAACAGGTATTGTATCTGTAAAACGTGATATGAAATCATTAGACGGTACAAGAACTCAATATTTATATGAAAATGACCCTCAAGGTAACAGAATTATTGATTATAAAATTACTGATGAAAAGGGTAAAACTCTATTAGATTACTCTCAATCGTTTGAAGTCGTAGATGACAATCATTTTATTTCATCAAAAAATGGCAAAGTCTATGAAATGACAGTAAGTGATGATAAAAATACTTTGACTGTAAAGGATAGAGATACTAAAGAAGAAAACAGTTTGAACCTAAACAAAATGGTTAGAGGTAACAGAAAATCAATGCTTAACTTGTTGAAGAAGTTCCCAGGAGAAGAATTAATTAACCTAAAAGATACAACAAATATTCTTAAAGGTGTGGATAAATTAGACGATTGTTGCTATTGGCCAGATAAAAAAGAAATTGATATTGTAGATGATTTCTATTCTGTATTACACGAATTAGGTCACTCAAAAGATAACAAAGATGGAAATAGCGTTTTAACAAGAACAGAAGATATCCAAAAAGTGTATGACAAAGAAAGAGCTGCATTTAACAAAGCCTTTCCAAATGCACAAAGAGACCATATCAACTACTTTATTGACGTAGAAGAACACTATTCAGGTTCAAGAGGTGGTTTAGAAGAAACTGTTGCAGAGTCAAATGCATTATTGAATTCATATAATACACAAACTGATATTGCAGCTCGTTCTCAATATTTGCAACAATACTTCCCAAAAACAATTGCAAAAATGTCAGAATACTTGTTTAAATAACAAAAATAAGGTAGAATTAAAAAACAAAATAGAAAAAACGGTACAAAAATGGAAATAAATAGAGTAAATACGCCAAAAGTTGTTGGCACAGAATTAAAAAAGAAACCAGCAAAGGTAAAAGAAACAGGATTGAAGGACGATAAGTTTGAAAAATCGTTAACGCCTGATGTTGTAATGGATACTCTTTCAAATATTAAAGAATCTGACGGAAAAACAAATAAATTTCGTTATCCGCAAGTAATGGAAGGCATTAAAAAATCTTTGGAAGAAGAGCCTAAGAAATGCGTACTTGCTCAAAAATTAGCACCACAAAAGAACATCTCTCAATTAGGATTGAGAAATATTCTCGCGCTTCCTTATGATACGGTAAAAGATATTACAGATATCGCGACTAAAAAAGACAAAAAAGATGATTTAAAATTTTCAACAACAAGTGAAGTTGAAGATGTTTATCACATGGAGCCAAAAGACATCAAGAGAGTTGCACAATTAATTGATACTCCTTTGACAGGCAAAAATATCATCAAAACTGTTCAAGAACCAACAAAGATAGATACTAAAAAATTAGTAGGCAAAGTTAATGATATGGTAAAAACTCTTGGCGAGGACGGCTTAGAAGAAGTTACATTTGCAAGAGATGTTTATTCAAAAGGTGATTATACTCTTGTTGCTGTTAAAAAAGGTTTTGTAGATGATGATGATTTTACAAAGACAGTTGTAAAAAATAACGATGTTACAATGAAAGAGGTTATGGATAGTAAACTTAACCGTTATGCTCTTGAAACATTGACTCACTACAAGTCTCAAAATGGTAAAGAATATCAAATTAAAAAAGTTAATGATTTAAGAAACAATACAACTGCTAAAACTCGTTATGAACTTAATGCAAAAGGTAGAGGTATAGTAACTCACGAACTTAGACTTGTTAAAGATAAAAATGGAAAAGTTCAAAGAACTGAATATACAGAACCATCAGACGTTAAAGGTATTTTTAATATCAAGCACGTAATGGCAAACGGCGAAGTTAAAGAAATTTCGTCTGCAAAAGTTGACAAAAAAACAGGTATTACAACAATTAAAAAAGATATGACTTCACCTCTAGGGGTTAGAACTCAATATCTATACGAAGATGACCCACAAGGTAACAGAATTGTTGATTACAAAATTACAGACAAAAAAGGTAAAGTCCTACTAAATAACAGCGAATCTTTTGAAGTTGTAAATGACAAAAAATTTATTTCAGCAAAAAATGGACACGAATACGAAATTTCAATGCCTGAAAAAGGTTATGGAATTACTGTAAAAGACCTTGAAAATCCAAAAAGAACTGCAAAATTTGAACTTTTTGAAGATATTTCTGGCATGCAAGAACCTATTTTGAATGTTCTAAAACAAATGCCTGGTGAAGAATTGTTCAAACTAAAACAATCAACAAACAAATTGGTTGGTATTCCTGATGTTTTGAGTTCTTACTCTCAAACAACAGAGGCAGAACGTAAAATTGTTACAGGTAACGACTTGTTCGTAATTCTACACGAATTAGGACACGCATGCGACGTAAAAGATGTTGATATGAAAAAACAAAAAGAAACAGTTGAGAATGCATTGTTTAATGATAAAAAATTTAACGAAATTTACGAAAAAGAAAAGAAAGCATTTAACAAAGCATATCCAGATGCTCAAAGGAATCACATTGCATACTTTATCAACCATGAAACTCATTACAACGGTGAAATCGGTGGTAAAAAAGAAACAATTGCTGAATCAAATGCACTTTTAACAACTGCTAAAACTCACGAAGTGTTGGGTATACGTTCACAATATTTGCAACAAAACTTCCCTGAAACAATCGCATATTTGGATAAAAAATTAGCAGAAGCACCTAAAAAACCGATTGAATATTCTAAAAAAGAACTTCCAGATGGTTGGAGTCACTAAGATTTAATAAATTTAATTTATATAGAAAGCGCCGAGGTTTTAACCTCGGCGCTTTCTATAATTGTTTAGTCTAAATCGGCTTTCGCATTTTGCTCCTGTGGTACTCGGACTTTGTCCTGCGTTCCTACGTCGCTTATATTATGTTGCGTCAATGCTCTGCCGACTCATCGTCGCCGTGCGTTTGACTCCACATCGGCTTACGCATTATTATTTAACCACAATGTTTACCAATTTTTTAGGTACAACGATGACTTTAACAACTTGTTTGCCTGCTGTTGCATCTTTAATCTTTTGACTTTCAAGAGCTACTTTCTTTAGTTCTTCTTGGTCTAAGGCTTCATCAACTTCAATTTTGTCGCGAACTTTGCCGTTGATTTGAACAACCAATGTAATTGAGCTTGCTTTTGCAAGGTTTTCATCATATTCGCACCATTTTTCGTCGTGGATTGAAGTTTTTGCACCTAACGAAGTCCAAACTTCTTCAGTCATGTGAACTGCAACAGGTGACATTAATTTCATTAATGTTAAAATTGCAAAACTGAATACGTTTTTATCTTCATCGTTCCATTGAGCTTTGTTAGTCCAATCAGAAATGTAATTTGCTAATTCTCTGTATTTAGAAATTACAGTGTTGAATTGGAAGTCATTTGCGATATCGTTAGTGATACCTTTAATTGAGATATGAACCATACGAACCAAATCATCGTTAGCTTTTGTACGAGTTTCTGGAACTTTGTAATCAAAAGTAATTTTGTCTTGGTTTGTTGAAACAAGTCTCCAAACTCTGTTTAAGAATTTGTAGCAACCTTCAACACCTGCATCTGACCAATCGAAGTCTCTTGCTGGAGGTGAATCTGAAAGAATAAATGTTCTTGCTGTATCAGCCCCATAGTTTTTAAAGATTTCATCTGGGTCTACTGTGTTACCTTTAGATTTAGACATTTTTGAACCGTCTTTAAGAACCATACCTTGAGTTAACAAGTTTTTGAATGGTTCATCAAAACCTACAAGACCTAAATCGTGCAAGGCTTTTGTGAAAAATCTTGAATATAACAAGTGAAGAATAGCGTGTTCAATACCGCCGACATATTGGTCAACAGGTAGCCATTTATCAACTAGTTCTTTATCAAAGCATTTTTCAGAGTTTCTAGCATCTGAATAACGTAAGTAATACCAGCTTGAACACATAAATGTATCCATTGTATCTGTTTCTCTAACAGCGTGTCCGCCACATACAGGGCAAACTGTGTCTTTGAAGGTTTCTGATGTTGTAATTGGTGATTTACCTACAACAGAGAAATCAACATCTTTTGGTAACAATACAGGAAGTTGATCTTCGGGAACAGGTTGAATACCACATTTGTCACAGTATACAACAGGAATTGGAGCGCCCCAATATCTTTGACGAGAAACTAACCAATCTCTTAATCTAAATTGAGTTTTGAATTCGCCAAATCCGTTATCAACAGCAAATTGTGTAATTGCTTTTTTAGCATCAACATTTTTCATTCCGTTGAATTCGCCAGAATTTACCATTACACCTTCTTCTGTGTAAGCGTTTGTCATTTCATCAACATTTAATTCTTTATCTTTTGGTGAAATAACAACCTTCATTGGTAAGTTATATTTTTTAGCGAAAGCGAAGTCACGTTCATCGTGAGTAGGTACAGCCATTACAGCACCTGTACCGTATTCTACTAATGCGTAATCAGCAGTCCATAGAGGGAATTTTTCACCTGTAAATGGGTTGATTGCGTGAGTTCCTAAAGGAACACCTGTTTTAATTCTATCAGTAGAAAGTCTTTCGATTTCTGTTAATTTACGAGCATTTGCTCTATATTCTTCAACTGCTTGTTTGTTTTCTTCAGTTGTAAGAGCTTCAATATCTTTGTATTCAGGTGCTACAACAAGGTATGTAATACCAAAAGCTGTATCTGGACGAGTTGTGTAAACAGGAATTTCCATATCTTTTTCTGCAACTTTGAATTTCAAAATTGCACCTTGAGATTTACCAATCCAATTTGCTTGCATTGTTTTAACGTTGTCGCCCCAACCTTCAAGTTTGTCTAGGTCTTTAAGAAGTCTATCTGCATAGTCTGTAATTTTTAAGAACCATTGAGATAAGTATTTCTTTTCTACAACGCTGTCACATCTCCAGCATTTACCGTCGATAACTTGTTCGTTTGCAAGTACTGTACCGCAACTGTCGCACCAATTTACGGCAGCTTCTTTTTTGTAAGCTAAACCTTTTTTGTATAATTGTAAGAACAACCATTGAGTCCATTTGTAATAATCAGGTTTGCAAGTTGTAACTTCTCTGTCCCAATCATAAGAAAGCCCCAACATTTTAAGTTGTTTTGTCATATATGCAATGTTTTCGTCTGTCCAAGTTTCAGGATTAGCACCGTGTTTCATCGCTGCGTTTTCAGCTGGTAAACCGAAACTATCCCAACCCATTGGATGAAGAACATTGAAGCCTTGCATTTTTTTGAAACGAGCAATTACATCAGTAATTGTATAGTTTCTAACGTGTCCCATGTGAAGTTTTCCACTTGGGTATGGAAACATTGACAACGCATAATATTTAGGCTTGTCGCTGTCGTCTGGCGTATGGAAAGTATGATTTTCTTCCCAATACTTTTGCCATTTTTTTTCTATTTCTTGTGGAAAGTATTCTTTATTCATATTTTTCCCTTCATAATTACTGTATAATTTTATTTTACCATGATAAAATAAATTAGAATATAGAATATTAAAAAAGAGGTAAATTTTATGCAAATTGGTGTAGATATTGAAGACAGCAACAGATTTGAATATCGTTCAAAACAACTTTTAGACAAGATTTTTACACATAGTGAACAAGAATATTGCTTGGCTCAAGCAAAACCTTCTCAACATTTTGCTGGCAAGTTTTGTGCAAAAGAGGCTTGTATTAAGGCTCTTCAACAATATGGTGTTACAGGTGTTTATTTAACCGATATTGAAACTTATCACGATAAAAATGGCTGTCCAAAACTTAGATTGTTGAAAAAGATATCTAAAAATCTTCGTTTTAAATTGAGTATTTCTCACGATAAAACAAAAGCAATTGCGTTTGTTATTGCGAAATAGGTGCGTAAGCCGATGTGGAGTCAAGCACACGGCGACGGGAGTCGGCGGAGCATTTGACGGAACATAATATCACCGCCGTTGTGAATGAAACGTAAGTGAATGAACGAAGCAATCTTTGATTGCGCAGGCGGAAAAAGCGTGAACCGATGTGAAGTGTCGGTGTTGGTTTTGCGACAGTAGATAAAATAAAGGATTGAAACAAATAGGCGGTTTGCATTTATGCAAACCGCCTATTTGTTATTCCTATTTTTATTCAAAGTCAATTATGCTTCTTTTTTCTTTTTGTTTGGATCATCAACATCTGTTTTATCTGTTGTTGCAGGAGTTTCTGTTGGCTTGTTATCATCATTAGTAACATCTAAAGTTTTATCAGTTGTTTCTGATTCTGTTTTTACTTCTGTATTTTCTGCATCTTTGATTGTATCTGACAAATCAGTAACAGCAGAGCTTGCATTTTCCGTTATCCCGATTGCGATACCATTGTTGTTAGCAATAACTTGAGCTGTATTTATTTGATTTGTTGCAACTTGATTTAATTGATTTGCAGCAGTCATACCGGCTTGACCAATTTTTCTATTTTTAGAGCCAAATAGTGAGCCTAAGCTACCCATTATGCTAGCTCCAGATACTCCGCCGCCAATGTTAAGCCCAATGCTAGATTTAGCTGTTGTGTTTGTTAAGCCAACGTCATTATGTACTATTTTTACTGAGTTCATGCCGATACCACCCAAAGTACCACCAACAACACTACCAGCTATTGCACCAATTTTACCTGCTTTTGAGCCTTTTTTGTATAATTTGTTAGACAAGTCGTAAGTTTCTTTTGCAAAATCTATGCCCTTTTTGGCATCAGTTGTATCTTCGTTTACAAGTTTTGTAAGTGCTTCTAAATCGCTCATTGTAGTTGCTGTTTCTGTGTTTAAGTCTGCAACAACATCTTCTTTTGCTGCGACTGTTGCATTTCCATTGTCAGTAATAGTTTGAATTTCACCTTGTAAATTTTCAGCTTTTGCTTTGTCTTCTTCTGTAGCCTCACCAGAATCTACTTTATCGTTAATTGTTTCAATTTCGTCTTGTTTCTTTTCAATTTCTTGAGCTACTTTTTCAGCAGTTTCTTGAACTTCTGCTTGTTCTTCTTTAGCTTTAGCTTGAGTCTCAGTGGCAACATCTTGTTTTTCTGCGATAAAATCTGTAAACATGCTAAGTTCTTCTAATGATGCACTTAACATCGTAGTATTTTCGTTTGCTTTTGTAGTAAATTGTTTAACCATTGATTTTAAGCTAGCACCTTCTTGTTCAAGTTGCTTTTTAAAATCTGTAACATCTTGAATTTTTGATTTGTATTCAGAATCATCAATATTTTGAGTATCGTCAGTAACATTATATTCAACATCTTTTTCGTCATTTGATTCTGCCGTAATTTCTTTTGCATCTTTTTCAGAAATAGAACTTTCAGCTTTTTTTAGCACATCATCTGGAACTTGAACGCCTTTTTGTTTCATTTCCAAAATTTGGTTTGCTGAATAACTATTCCAATTAATGCCTTGAACCATAATGTCACACTTTCACGCATTACTACCTATGTTTTTTATAACGGCAAGGGCGAAAAGAAACTTTAGACATGCGTTTTGGTATATTTACAATCATTTACATTTGTTTGTGATAGTATTTAATTACAAAGAAGAAAAGGAAGTATAAATATGGCATTGACAGTATATTTAGGTATAGACGTAGGTTCAGTTACAACAAAGTTAGCTTTAGTTGATGAAAATGGAAAATACGTTGATAGTTACATGTTAAGAACAGCAGGTAAACCTGTTATGGCGGTTCAAGAAGGTTTAAAACACTTGAAAGCTCAATCAACACAAGAATATGATGTAAAAGGTGTTGGTACAACAGGTTCAGGACGTAACTTAGCAGGTGCATTAGTTGGTGCTGATATTGTTAAAAACGAAATTACAGCTCACGCAGTAGCTGCAAGTGTTAATATTCCAGGTGTTCAAACAATTCTAGAAATCGGTGGACAAGACAGTAAAATTATTATTTTACGTGACGGTATTGTAACAGATTTTGCTATGAATACAGTTTGTGCGGCTGGTACAGGAAGTTTCTTAGACCACCAAGCTCAACGTTTGAATGTTCCAATCGAAGAATTTGGTGATACTGCATTGAAATCTACAAACCCTGCTCGTATCGCAGGTCGTTGTGGTGTATTCGCAGAAAGTGACTTAATTCACAAACAACAATTAGGTTATCCTGTTGAAGATTTATTATATGGTCTTTGCCAAGCATTAGTTAGAAACTATCTTGCAAACTTAGCTTTAGGAAAAGATTTGTTACCAACAATCTCATTCCAAGGTGGTGTTGCAACTAACAAGGGTATGGTTAAGGCATTTGAAGAAGAATTAAAAACAAAAATTGTAGTTCCAGAAAACCACCAAACAATGGGTGCTATTGGTGCAGCATTATTGGCAATGGAAAATCACCAATACACAGAAAAACCAACAACCTTCAGAGGTTGGGAAGTTGGTGATATGCATTTCGCTTCAATCACTTGTGATTGCAACGGTTGCTCTAATCAATGTGAAGTTATTACTATCGTTGAAGGTATGGACGAACATAACCACCCTCACTACGAAAATATCAAAGATATTCAAGGTAATATCATTGCACGTTGGGGTGGTACTTGCGGACGTTGGGATATTGCCTAATTTGAACTAAAAAATAGAAAGAGCAAAATGAATTCGAATAACCATCAATTTAAAAATTTTTTAATAATAATTGTAGCGGTTGTCGGATTGATTTTGTACTTTATGATTAACCCAAACCTTTTTGATAATCTTCATAAAAAAGGTGCTTTAAAGTTGTCTTCTCAAAAACCTTGGCAAGAAGAACTTGAAGACGAAGACGATACAATTGATGATGTCGATATTCAAGTAGAATATCCGGAAAATGAGTTTAAAAAAGAAGATTCAAACAGCCCATTTGAAAAATTTAATAAAGAAGAAGCTGATGAATATTGGGTTACAGGTAGTGTACCAATTAATCCAATGACAGATTTAAACTATAAAAAAAGAAGTGAAATTTATCAGTTAAGAAAAACTTATGTAGAAAAAACTATCTTTAAAAACAGAAATTACACCCCAACCGAAGAAGTTTTTGGACAAATTGTTGATAAAAAACCTTGGTTAAGTATTGAGGCTCTAACTTGTACAGGACGTGGCGCAAAAGCGAATGTTGGTTTATCTGAAGAAAGTCGTTATATAAACAATCCTACAATGCTTGTTGGACTAGATAGATTAAGTTTTGATGACAAAGATAAAAAAGATTGCTCTCCTGTTGACTACTTAATCCCTATAAAAATTAATTATTCAAAAGATGAAAATACGATAAAAGTTATTTTTGAAGTTTCTGCATATAGAGGAAATTTAGGACATACTTTCTTATTGAAGGGGTTAAATGCACGTGATTTAGGGTTCAAATTTGCTTATGCAGATAATTTGAAAAATACAGTATTTACGCAAAAAGAAAATATTTCGACAAATGTTTATGCATTCAAAGATTTCATTCATTTAGGCAATGCTTGTGGTGTTCAAGGAGGCTGTAATAATGGTTCGCCTCTTCAAAATGAATTGAAATTTACGACAATGGCATATCCTGCAACAATTCACATGAAGTTATGGAAAAAAATGCCTAAAAATAAAGACGTTAAACCAGATATTAACTATTTGATAATTTTAAGATAATATTTTATAATCGACAAAAAGGAGAAATTTATGAATATAGTTGGAATTTTAAAAGAATTTGTAACTTGGTTTTATATGTTAGGAATTGTTTTTGTTATTTCATACTTAATCGGTTCAATTCCAACAGGTTACATTATTGTAAAAGCTAAAACAGGCAAGGATATTAGAGAAGTCGGTTCAGGCTCAACAGGTGCAACAAATGTAAAAAGAGTTTTGGGAACTCCGTATTTCTTTATTGTAATGTTATTAGATGCCCTAAAAGGTGCTGTTCCTGTAATTTTAGCCGTACTATTTGCTCACTTTAAAGCTGAATTAGGTATTCCTGCAGTAGTTGCTGCGGTTGCTGTAATTATCGGTCACAGCAAACCTATTTATTTAGCATTTAAAGGTGGAAAATCGGTTGCAACAGGTGTTGGCACAATTTTGGCACTAAATTGGCAAGTGGGTTTGATTATTGCTGCAATTTGGGGTGCAATAACTTATACATCTAAATATGTTTCATTAGGCTCAATTATTGCAGTTGCTTGCGCTCCTGTTTTAATGTATTTCTTCCACCAACCAATCGCATACGTTGTATATTGTGCAATTGGCGCATTATACATTATTTATCTTCATAGAGAAAATATTAAACGTCTTGTGAAGGGTGAAGAAAATAAAGTTAGAAAATAACAAAATTTATTGAAAAGGCGGGCGGTTATAACATAACCGCCCGCCTTTTTTTATTGTTTTAAATATGCTTCAATAAATCCGTCAATATCGCCGTCCATTACTGCATCTACATTTCCCACTTCATAACCTGTTCTGTGGTCCTTAACCATTTTGTATGGGTGAAATACGTATGAACGAATTTGAGAACCAAAGTTGATATCAAAATTTTGACCTTTTAATTCTGCAAGTTTCTTTTCATGTTCAGCTTGTCGAATTGCAAGTAATTTTGCGGCAAGCATTTGCATTGCAATAGTTCTATTTTGAAGTTGAGAACGTTCTTGTTGGCATTTAATTACAATTCCTGTTGGTTTGTGCAAAATTCTAACAGCCGTTTCAACCTTGTTTACGTTTTGACCGCCTGCACCACCTGAACGCATTGTATCTAATTCAATATCTTCCGGTGGAATTATAATTTCTTTTTCGTAATCCTCAATAATTGGTGAAACTTCGCAACTTGCAAAACTTGTTTGACGTTTGCCGTTTGCATTGAATGGTGAAATTCTAACTAGTCTATGAACTCCGCGTTCGGCTTTTGCATAACCGAAAGCAAATTTACCTGCAATTTTTATTGTTGCCGATTTTATGCCGGCTTCATCACCTTCTGATTTATCAAGCAAAGTAACTTTCCAGCCTTTTTTTTCAGCCCAACGAGTGTACATTCTAAGTAACATTTCTGCCCAATCTTGAGCATCAGTACCGCCAGCGCCTGCGTTTACTGTAAGCATTGCATCGGCACTGTCGTATTCGCCAGAAAGCATTAATTGAACATCGAATTTGTCTAATTCTTTTTCTAAATTTTCTAAGTTTGAATTAGCTTCGTTGATTAGGTCTTCGTCTTGCATTTCGTAAGCAATTTCAGCATCAGAGATTATTTCTTCCCAATGCTCAACCCGAGAGATATTTTCTTTTATTTCTCGTGTTTTTTGACCTAATTCGCTTGCAAGTTTTTGATTAGCCCAAACTTCTGGAGATTGTAACTTTGCCTCAAGTTTAGAAAGTTCTTGTTTAGAATTTTCTAAGTCAAAGACACTCCTTGTTTTTAGCTATTCTGCTTTTTAATTCTTTGATATCCATAATTATTTTTTCTTAGTTGATTTGTCTGCAAGTTCAGAATCCATACGTAAAAATACAGGGTGAATATCTTCTTTTGCTATTAATTTACCAACTTTGATGTTATCAACAGTTAAATCGTCATATTTTATAGATAAATCAAATGATAATTGTTTTGCCATTTCTTTTGCGATATTAGGGCAGAATGGTTCAATTAATGAAGCAATTACGCACATAATATCGAGAACTGTTGTTAAAACTTGACCACATTCAAGCATCTTTTCTTCTTTTGCTAAAGTCCATGGTGCATTGTCTGTAACATATTTGTTAGTTACGTCAACAAGTGAAATAATAGCGTTTCCTGCTTCCGCAACTTCGTAATTATCAAAATGATTTTTTACAATATCAATAGTATTTTTAGCTGTGTTTAAAATACTTGCATCAGTCTTAAATTCTGGTTTAACTTCGCCGTCAAAGTATTTAACAAGCATTGAAAGAGTTCTGTTCAATAAGTTACCCATTGAATTTGCAAGATGTGCATTAACTTTTTCTTTGAAATCATCATCAGAGTAGTTGCCGTCTTTACCGCAAGGTGCAGATGTTGCCATGTAGTAGCGAAGAGCATCTGGGGTTTCAAGCTCAAAGTTTTTCAAAATATCTTGAGGTGCGATTACGTTGCCTAAAGATTTTGACATTTTTGTTTCGTCAATTGTAATCCAGCCGTGTGCTAAAAGTTGTTTTGGTAATGGTAAATCAAGAGCCATTAAAATTCCTAACCAATAAATGCTGTGGAATTTAAGAATATCTTTACCGATTACGTGAAGATTTGCTGGCCAATATTTGTTGAATTTTTCATCACTTTCGCCGTCTGGGTTGTAGCCTAGTGCTGTAATATAGTTTGAAAGTGCATCAATCCAAACATATATAACTTGTTCTGGGTCATCAAGAACAGGAACACCCCAAGTTACGTTTGAAATTGAGCGAGATACAGAAATATCTTGAATGTCTTGTAATTGGTTCAAAACTTCGTTTGCTCTGAAACTTGGAACGATGAAATCAGGATTTTCTTTAATATGTTTAATGATTGCATCTTTGTATTTTGAAAGCTTGAAGAAAT
>CALAFU010000299.1 GCA_937891325.1 uncultured Candidatus Melainabacteria bacterium
TGGATGAACCACTTAACTGAATGGATGTGGCCAATTATCCACTCTTGCGAAAAACGTATCACTGAAATCGCTTCTAGATACGAAGAAAAACCATCTGACCCATTGTTATTAAGAGCTTTGGCTCAATTATCAAGAGAAAACTTGTTACTTCAATCTTCAGATTGGCCATTCTTAATCACAACATGGCAAGCTAAAGATTACGCAACAGACAGATTTAGAGAACACGTTGACAGATTTGAAACAATCGCTGATATGATTGATTCAGGCAATATTGACGAAGCTAAACTTCACGAAATTGAAGATATTGACAACTGCTTCCCTGATATTGATTACAGAGTATATCTTCCAATCGAAGAAGGCGTAATTCCACAACAAGCAAAAAAACTTGCACCATTGTACAAGTAATTTGATAAAAATTAAAAATAGAAAAATAAGGTTCGGATTTTAAAAATTTGAACCTTATTTTTTTGAAAATTTATAAAATATAATAAAAACCTATCAAAAATACAAAAGTTTAAAATTTGTCCGTAAAAAAACGTACGTAAAAATACGTACGCTTCTCACCTACATTTTGAAAAATTCGCGAATAAGTTTTTCAATCTTTTCTGACGAATGACCGTCACCGTAAGGGTTTTGAGCAGTCAATCTAGTTTGAGATTTTTCTTTTGACAAGATATTTTCGCTAAGTGACAGGATACGAGCGTAATCCGCGCCGACCAAAGTCGAAACACCAGCTTCTATGCCTTCTTGGCGCTCTGTCTCATATCGCATCACTAAAGTTGGACAACCAAAAGTAGGCGCTTCTTCTTGTATACCGCCACTATCAGTCAATATCAACTTCGCATTGCGTTGTAAATAGACAAGATAAGGGTAATCAAGCGGTGTCAAAAGGTGTACATTGCTTAATTTGCCTAAATTTTCGTGAATTTTATCTTTTACATTTGGATTTGGATGAACAGGTATCACAAACGTATGATCTGTGTACTTCACAGCCAAATCATATATCGCTTTTATAATCCTATCAAGCCTTTCGCCGTGATTTTCACGTCTATGTGCTGTGATAAGTACCAATTTGTCGTCTATTGTAATATTTTTCTCTTCAAAAAAGCTCTTAGAACGGGCAATTACATCATCTGACAAGCAGAATAATGCGTCTATCACTGTATTTCCGGTAACTGATATCATCTTTTCATCAATACCTTCGCGTAATAGAGCCTGTTTATTTTTTTCTGTCGGAGCAAAATGAAGCTGAGTTACACGAGAAGTCATTTGGCGCATAACCTCTTCTGGGAAGGGTTCATAGATATCATAAGAGCGCAAACCTGCTTCAACGTGGAACACAGGAACTTTATGATAAAAACTTACAAGTGCACCGGTCAATACGGTCATCGTATCACCTTGAACAATAGTCGCATCAATGCTTTGCTCGTTAAAAACTTTATCTAAATTCAACAAAATTCTTGATTGAATTTCCGCCAAAGGTTGGTTAGGACGCATACAATCAAGGTTTATATCAGCTTTAAGCCCGAAATATTCAAGCGTTTGGTTAGACAATTCTTTTTGTTGCTCTGTATTACATACTATAACGTTGTATTCAGGGTGCTTTCTAAGCTCAATGATAACAGGGGCAAGTTTTATAACCTCTGGTCTTGTTCCAAATACAACTAAAATGTTTTTCTTTTCGTTCATTTTTACTCTCACGTTTATAATTCGCTATATTCATTGTACAACAAATATTTTTATTTTATACTTATTTTATGGAAGTTATAATTATTGGTGCTGGACTTGCAGGCTCTGAAGCCGCATTACAACTAGCAAAGAGAAACATCAAAGTAAAACTATATGAAATGCGCCCTGAAAAAACAACAGGCGCACACGTTACAGAAAATTGCGCAGAATTTGTATGTTCAAATTCGCTAGGTTCCGCTGATATTACTAATGCCAGCGGTTTATTAAAGGCTGAAATGCAAGAATTAGGTGGAGAATTAATAAAAGTTGCCTATGAATGTAGAGTTCCAGCCGGAAACGCACTTGCTATCGACCGTGTAGGCTTTAGCAAAAAGGTTACAGAGCTAATCGAAAGCAATGAAAATATTGAACTTATCAGAGAGGAATTGAAGGAAATACCTTCAAATAAGCCCGTTATCATTGCATCTGGACCATTAACAAGCGATGATTTAGCAAATAAAATTCAAGAATTCACAAAATCAGAGCATTTGCACTTTTTTGATGCAATAGCACCAATTGTCGAAAAAGACAGTATAGACTTTGATATAGCCTTTTGGGCAAGTCGTTATGACAAGGGCGAAGCCTCATACATAAATTGTCCTATGGATAAAGAACAATACGCAAAGTTTTACGACATTCTTACAAACGCTGAACGCATTGAGTTAAAAGAGTTTGAGAAGAATGCAAAATTCTTTGAAAGTTGTTTACCGGTTGAAGTTTTAGCTTCAAGAGGCGTTGATACACTGCGTTTTGGACCTATGAAGCCTGTTGGTTTAGTCGACAAACGTACAGGAGTTGAAAATTGGGCGGTAGTTCAGTTAAGACAAGACGATGCAGCAAAAAGTTTGTTCAATTTAGTAGGTTTCCAAACAAACTTAAAATGGGGTGCACAAAAGGAATTAATCCATTCCATTCCAGGGTTAGAGAACGCTAATATTGTACGTTATGGCGTTATGCATAGAAACACATTTATAAACAGCCCACAAGTTTTAAACGCAACACTTAACACTCGTGAACGCGAAAATCTATTCTTTGCAGGTCAAATTACAGGTGTTGAGGGTTATACAGAATCAATTGCAACAGGCTTGCTTGCTGGTTTGAATATGGCAAGACAACTTGAAGGTAAAGAGTTAATGAAATTACCGCAAGAAACTATGTTAGGCGCTCTTTGCAACTACATTTCTTCTAGCGAATTAAAACATTTTCAGCCAATGAATTCAAATTGGGCGGTTGTTACACCAATTGAATTACCTAAAAAAGAAAGAAAAAACAAAAAACTAAAGAACGAATTATTATCAAAACGTTCAATTGAAGTATTGAAAGGATATTTATGTTCTATTTAGATAAGTTACACGGCAAAACTGTAATGAAAACAGACATTTTAGAGGGATTAACTCACTACTTTACAACAAGAGAATGTCCTATCAAGTCTAAAGAACCCGAAATGCAAGACATCGTTGAAGAAAACAGAAAAATGTTTTGTGAAGAATTAGGAATAACTCCCGAAAACTTTATCTATCCTGAACAACGTCACACAGACACAGTTGCTGTAGCCGAATTAGGCAAAACATATTATCCTGAGGCTGATGCACTTATTTTAACTAACCACGAGCAAGCAGTATTCTTAAATTTTGCGGATTGCACACCTTTAATTGCTTATGACAAAAAGCAAAATATAGGTGCTGTTATTCACGCAGGTTGGAAGGGCACAGTTGGAAGAATTGGAACAAAAACAATTTTAAAAATGATGGACGATTTTAATACTGACATCAGAGATGTACGTGTAGCAATAGGTCCAGCCATTTCGGTTTGTTGTTATGAAGTAAAAGAAGACGTATTCAATATGAGTATGGTTTCTGTAAAAAACAACAAAGGGCTTTACGAAATCAGAGACGGCAAAATTTACGTAAATCTAAAAGAAATTAACAAGCGCCAACTTGAAGAGCTAGGCGTAAAATACATTGACGTATGCCCATATTGCACTTCTTGCAACAACGATTTGTTCTATTCTTACCGAAAAGAAGGCGGTACAACAAACAGACACAGCGCCATTATTAAATTAGAGGACAGATAATTGTCAAAACAACTTGTAAAATTAAACACAGCAAGGAATTGTTTGAGGTATCTGATTAGAGCTTACAAAATACCTGTCATTCACATTCCTTATTACATTTGTCCGAGTATTAAAAACATTTTAAAAAAGGATTTTTGTAAGGTTGAATACTACCACATAGATGAACATTTCATGCCTGTCGGCAAGTTTAAGTTTGACGATTACATTTTATACCCAAATTATTTTGGAATTTGCAATAAAAACGTCAAAATTTTGGCAAAAAAATACACGAATTTAATTGTCGATAATGCTCATGCGTTTTTTGCAGAACCATTTGGATTAGCTTCGTTTTCATCGCTTAGAAAGTTCTTTCAACCTCATTATGGCGTAAACGACGGCGCTTATCTTTATACTGAAAAAGTTTTAGATTTTCCTTTTAAAACTGCACCTGATTACGAAGTTGATGAAAACATGGAGTACGAAAAAATCGTCAAAAATGAGCTTAGACTTGATGAGCAACCATTAATGTATATGTCAAAAACAACTGAAAAAATTATGAGTATGGTTAATTTTGAACAAGAAAAGGCTTGGAGATTAAACAATTTTAACCAGTACGCTCAACAATTTGGCGCAAAGAATGAACTTGGATTCAAGTTGGAAGAAGGCGAAGTTCCGTTTGTTTATCCATACTTTACGCAAGATGAAAGCGTTGGATACGACCTTGAAAAACAAGGATTGTTAATCTACCGCTATTGGGAAGGTCTACCAAAGATTTTTGACGAATACCAATTTTATAAATATTTAATACCTGTTCCTCTATTCTAA
>CALAFU010000300.1 GCA_937891325.1 uncultured Candidatus Melainabacteria bacterium
CTTTTCAAATTGGCTAGTTGTGTTAGCTTGCTTGTTTTCAATTAAATCCCATTTGTTTACCGCAATAATTAAGCCTTTTCCTGCTTCTGTGATGATTGATGCAATTTTTTTGTCTTGATCGGCAATGCCTTCTTTTGCATCTAGAACAAGAATTGCAACATCACAATCTTTGATTGAATTGATTGCTCTATCAACTGCAAATTTTTCTACACCGTAATCAACTTTAGCTTTTTTACGAATACCAGCTGTGTCGATGATTGTAAAATCTTGTTCTTTGTATGTGAATTTGCTGTCAATGCTATCTCTAGTTGTTCCTGAAACATCAGAAACGATTACTCTTTCTTTGCCGCCTAAAAGAGCGTTTACGATTGAAGATTTACCTGCGTTTGGTCTTCCAACGATTGCAAGTTTAATGTCTGATTCTTCTTCAATTTCATCGTCAGCTTCAAAATCTTCTGTAACCAATTCTAATAAATCGCCAACACCGCCAGAGCCGTGAAGTGCAGAAATACCGATTGGGTCGCCAAGTGCAAGTGAATAGAATTCGCTTGTGTAAAGAGCTTGGGCAGGACTGTCAACTTTGTTTACTGCTAAAAATACAGGTTTTTTAGTTTGACGTAAGATGTTTGCAATTTCCTCATCAACAGGAGTTACACCGTCTTTGCCGTCAACGATGAAGATAATTTTTTCGGCTTCATCGCAAGCAATTTTAGCTTGGTCATAAATTGAAACCATGATTTCGTCTTCGTCACTTGGAATAATTCCGCCTGTGTCGATAGCTGTGAACCATTTATTTTGCCATTCAACGTCAAAATAAATTCTGTCACGAGTTACCCCTGGTAAATCGTCAACGATCGATTGTCTGCGACCTACAAGCCTGTTTACGAACGTAGATTTGCCTACGTTTGGTCTTCCTACTATTGCAACTATTGGTTTTCTTTTCATAGTTTTTATTGTATCATGGACATAAATTTTATGAAAAAGATGTTAAATGAATATTTTGAAAAGGACAATGTAACATTATATTTAGGCAATTGTATTGATATTTTAAATTGTGCAAATACAGAGACTGTTGATATGATTTTTGCGGATCCTCCATATATGCTATCTAATGGTGGTATAAGTTGTCATGCTGGCAAAGTGGTCTCGGTAAATAAAGGAGATTGGGATAAAAGTAAAGGTTTTGATGAAGATTTTGAATTTCATCAAAATTGGATAAATGCTTGCAAAAGAGTTTTAAAACCTAATGGAACAATTTGGATTTCGGGAACGTATCATTCAGTTTATACGTGTGGTTTTACCCTACAAAAGGCTGGTTTTAAAATACTAAATGATATTTGTTGGTTTAAACCAAATGCTTCCCCGAATATGAGTTGTCGTTATTTTACGGCAAGTCACGAAACTTTATTGTGGGCAAAATTAGACAATGGTACAAAACATACCTTTAATTATGAATTAATGAAAAATGGCGATTGGTCAGAAGATTTTATTAAAAAGCCTGAAAAACAAATGCGTTCGGTATGGGCAATAGGAACACCTAAACCGTATGAAAAAGAATTTGGAAAACACCCTACTCAAAAACCTTTAGAATTATTAAGACGTATAATCCTTGCTTCTACTAATCAAAATGATTTAATCCTTGACCCATTTACAGGTAGTTCAACTACTGGTATAATGGCATTAAGATTAGGTAGAAAGTTTATAGGAATTGACTTAGAAAAAGAATATCTCAACCTTTCTATAAAGAGATTTGAAAAAGAATTCATCAATAAGGAATTGTAATGGCAGTAGTTTTAGAAAAACTAAGAGAAGAAACATACCCAATAGTTAAATGGGTTGGTGGCAAACGTCAACTGATGTTTGAATTGTTAGAAAATATGCCAAAGTCATATAATCGATATTTTGAGCCATTCATTGGTGGAGGTGCGTTATTTTTTGAACTTCAGCCAGAAAAAGCTTATATCTCAGATATGAATGAAGAATTAATAAATCTATATAGTGTAGTTAAAAATAACGTCTATGAACTTGTTGATGAATTAAAAAAACATAAAATCTCAAAAGAATATTTTATGAATATTAGAAATATTGACCGTACAAATGAGTACAAAAAATGGTCAGCGATTCAAAAAGCAAGTCGATTTATTTATTTAAATAGAACTTGTTTTAATGGTATGTATAGAGTAAATTCAAAAGGTGAATTTAACGTTCCTTTTGGAAATTATAAAAACCCAAGAATTATTGATGAAAATAATTTAATAAATTGTTCAAATTTATTACAAAAAACAGAAATAAGAAATGCAGATTTTTCTGAAATACTAAACTGTGTTCAAAGAGGAGACTTTGTATATTTTGATCCTCCTTATGTACCGTTGAACGAAACATCTAGTTTTACTTCGTATACAAAAGACGGATTTGATATAGATATGCAATTTAAACTAAGAGAGCTTTGTGATGAATTAGATTCAATGGGTGTAAAATTTATGCTATCTAATTCGGATACAAGATTTGTGAATGATGTGTATGAAAATTATAATATTAAAAAAGTATTTGCTTCTCGTCAAATTAATGCAAATCCAAACGGTAGAGGCAAAATAACGGAGGTTTTAGTTAAAAATTATGACTAGAGATTTTAAAGAGTGGCTTGCAACTTTTAGACCTTGTATTGCGGATTACTGCTACTATTGTGATTTTGATAAAATTAATAACAATGTTGATAATATAAAAGTTGAACTTAATATTCTAAATTCTCTTGTTGGTTCAAAAAATATAGAACAAGATTTTGAGAAAATTATAAAAAAATATCCTGAAACTTTGAAATGCATCCCTCTACTTTTGGCTGTTCGTTCTAATGAAATTTCTGTTACAGATTTTGAGGGGGAATATAAATTTTC